>JANNDF010001077.1:0-11706 GCA_031387445.1 Planctomycetia bacterium | reverse complement strand
CGGGGCACGGCTCGCCCTCACCAAAAAGAAACCGGCCGGCCTCCGCGAGGGAGACCGGCCGGGGGCGTTTGGTGTACCGTTCAGACTCAGCCAACCAGTTCCTTGATGGCCACGCCTTCCTTGCCCTTGTCGTCGGCGGCGAGGGCGGTCGGGCGGCCGAGGTTGTCGCGGATCTGGGTCTTCGGGTCGAGGCCCAGGCCGGAGTACAGGGTGGCGTACAGGTCCTGGATCTGGGTCGGGTTGTCTTTCGGCGAGCCGCCGTCCGCTTCAGTGCTGCCGTAGGCGACGCCGCCCTTGATGTTGCCCCCGCCGACCACCACGCTCCACGCCCGCGGGTAGTGGTCGCGGCCCATGTTGGCGTTCAGTTTCGGGGTGCGGCCGAACTCGCCCATCCACACGATGACCGTGTCCTTCAGCTTGCCGCTCTGGGCCAGGTCTTCGACCAGGCTGCCCATGCCCTTGTCCAGGGTGGGCAGTTGGGTCGGGCGGGCCAGGTTGGCGAAGATGCCGTTGTGCATGTCCCACCCGCCCAGGCTCACCTGGATGGCGGACACGCCGGCCTCCACGAGCTTGCGGGCGAGCAGGCAACCGCGGCCGAACCCGTTGTCCCCGTAGCGGTCCTTCAGGTCCTTCTGGTCCTGGGTGCTGGTGAACTTGAACACGTCGGTGCGGTTGGCCACCACCAGGTCGAGGGCCTTTTTGTACACGTCCTTGTGGGCTTGCACGGCGTCGGCCGGCACGCCCGTCTTCAGCCCCAGCCCCTTGTGCTTGCCGTCGTTCCCTTCGAGGGTGTCGAACAGGGCTGCGCGGCGGGCCATCTGCCCTTTCAGGTCGTCCGGGGCCTGCATGTTTTCCGGCACCTGGCCGGGGGCCTGCACGCTGAAGTTCGAGTATTTCATGCCGAGGAAGCCGGGGCCGGCCCCGCCGGGCAGCCCGCCCACGCTGATGAACCCGGGCAGGTCCATCTCCTTCATCGCTTCCACGTCGAGCGCGTACTGGTAGCTGAGGGCCGACCCGATGTGCGGGAAGTCCACCAGCGGGCTGGGCGAGCGGCCGGTGCCCATCAGGTACGACCCGCGGTTGTGGTCGCCCTCTTTGGTGGTCAGCGAGCGGATGATCGACAGGTGCTTGAACTGCTTGGCGACGAGCGGCAAGGTCTCGGTGATCTTCACCCCGCTGGCCGACGTGCTGAGCGGCTTCGGGGCCGACTCGCCCCCGCCGTTCGGGTGGTCCGGCTTCTGGTCCCACAGGTCGATGGTGGTCGGCCCGCCGCCCATCCACAGCACGATCAGGCTCTTGTTCTTCTTCTTCAGTTCGGCCGCGTTCGCCGACAGGTTTGACAGGAACGACATGCCGGGCACGGCCACGGCGGCGCCGGCGGCGGCGTGCTTGAGGAAGTGCCGGCGGTCGGTGATCCCGAACATGGTCTGGCCCCTGCGAGTGATGGTGGGAGTGGTGTGGGTGAAGGATCGGGGTCGGGGGTGACCCGTTCCGGCCGGTGGGCGAGCCGGCCGGAGCGGGCGCGATACCGAGGTGCCGGGCGGGTCTGTAAGTCTAACCGATGGCGTGTCTGTTGCCACTCTCTAGCACGATTTCTATCGGCAGGTGCGGCAACCACTTCGGGCGACGGGCGGGTGAGCGTTCCGCCACGATTCGCGGGAGTATGGGTGTGACGCACCCTCCCCCGGCGAGTTCCCGAAATTCCCCACGGTTGGCCGAGGGAGTGCGAAACTCACCCGGCACCCGAAGATTGCGTGCCCCCGCCGACTCGCCGTCGGACGCGTTGTCGTCTCGAGAAGCCTGCCAGGATGAAGCATGAATATCGCCGTAACTCTTTTGAAATAATACGGTTACGGATCGTGTCTTCACCCCGGCCATTTCCCGTTCGACCAGGTTTTGTTCCGTACCGGGGCGAGGACAGCCTGCACGTCCGCGAGCAACGCCGTGTCGATGGGTTCGCTCATCGCCCGCAGGTTGGTCCGCAATTCCTCCACAGTCGCTGCCCCGCTGACGGTGCTCGGGATGCGCTGTTCATTCAGGCAATACTGCATCCCCAGAAAGCTGATGTCGGCTCGACGGGCCTGACACAACTCCACCGCCGCCCGGCACACCGCCTTCACGTCGTCCCCGCCGGGGTGCCACGGCTGCGGGCCGTGGGCGGTGAGCAGGCCCATTCCAAGCGGGCTGGCGTTCAGCACACCCACGCCGTGCGCTTCGGCCACCGGCATCAACTCCGTTAAGAGCGTCTGGTTCTGCAAGTTGAAGTGACAGTACGAGATGACCACATCGAGCTGGCACCGCTCGATGGCCGCCCGCAGCAGGCCGAGCGGGAAGCACGACATGCCGACGAACCGCGCCTTCCCTTCGGCTTTCAGCCGGTGCAGCACGTCGGCCGTGTCGGTGAACACCCGCTCGAGGTCGTCGGCGAACTCGATGTCGTGGGCGAGCAAGATTTCGACCCGATCCGTGCGGAGGCGTTTGAGTGACTGTTCCACGCTCGCCCGCATGCCGGCCGGGGTGAAGTCGAACTCGTTGCGGTCGATCCGCCCGGCCTTCGTGCAGATGGCCACCTTTTCCCGCCACCCGCCGGCCAGCACTTCACCCAGAATCGTTTCCGACGTGCCGCGGCCGTAGAAGGCGGACGTGTCGATCAGGTTCACGCCGGCGTCGATGGCGGCATGCACCACCTCCGCGGCCTGGGCGGTGGGCAGCGGCCCGTACTGCTGGCCGAACTGCGCCCCGCCGAGCGACAGCCTGGATACCGACAGCCCGCTGCGGCCGAGGGGAGAGTGGTGCATGGGATTGTCAGAAAGGGTGGCCGACCTCGCCGAGAGTCGGACGGGGGCTGTCGCCCGAGTGACGAACGTTCGGCGGGTGGTTCGGGCTGACTCCCTTCACGGGTGATTCTCCCGCAACGGCCCCCGTCCGACTCTCGGCGAGAGTCGGCCACCCTATCAGGCACCTACTTCGCCAGGGGCAGCACCACCGCGTCCGAGTCCGACACCCCGCGGGTCTTCGGCCCGCAGCCGATGACGGCCGTGCCGTCGGCGGTCACATCGACACTGTGAATGGGGCCGAGGGGGAGCGTGTACGCGGCGAGCGGCTTGCCGTCGGCCACGTTCCACACGGCAGCGTACCCCGCGTTCTTCGGTGCGCTGCCGACGCTCACCAGCTTCGTGCCGTCCGGCGTGAACCGCACGCTCTGAACGAAACCGGGGTGGGCGGTGCCGTCCGGCTTCAACCCCGGCATGACGAACGCCCGCACCGGCTCGCCGGTCGCCACGGCCCACAGCTTCACCGTCTTGTCGGCCGACCCGCTGGCGAGGAACTTCCCGTCGGGCGTGATGGCGAGCGAGTACACCTGGTCGGTGTGGCCGGGGGGCGGCGGGGCGGCCAGGTTCGGCACTTGTGCCCCGCCCATGACTGCCGGGGCGGCGGCCTTCACCGCGTCGGGCGTCGGCGGCTTGTCGGTGCCCGGCTTGACCTCCCGCACCAGCGTGCCCGCCGTCACGTCCCAAATCTTGATCGACTTGTCGTCCGACCCGGTGATGACCTGCTTGGCGTCTGGCGTCCAGACCACCGAATAAATCGCCCGCGGCGTGGCCGGTTGCGGCGGCACGTGGGCGTTGATCGCCTTCGGTGCGGGGTTCTCTTTCTTCGACAGATCCCAGATCCGCAGCACGCCATCCTGCCCGCCGGTGGCCAGCAGCGTGCCCGTCTTGTCGAACGCCACGGCGTTCACACCGCTCGGGTGTTGCAGGTTGCGGCCGGGGGCGTCGGCGACGAACTTCCACGCCCGCGCCTTCTTGTCGTCGCTCACTGACACCAGGGTGTCACCGGCGACCGCGAAGCCCTTCACCGCGGCCGCGTGCGGCAGTTCCATGCCGATCTTGCCGAACTCCAGTGGTAGCGGCTGACCGACCTCGAACAGGGTGCTCCACGACACCACACGGTTGTCGGCCAGCACGCCGACGAGCGACGGCAGCGTCGGGTGAAACGACATCTCGCCCACCGCGGCGGGGGTCTTCCAACTGCCGATGATAACCCCGTCTGCGGAGTTGAACAGCGTGACCGTCTGGGTCGCCGGGGTGTACGCGGCCACCTGAGTGCCGGCCTTGTTCACCGCGACGAGCGACACGCCGACCAGATCTCCGATGGCTCGCTCGGCGGCGCCGGTGGTCGCGTTCGACACGCTGACGCCCTTGCCCGCGCCGGTGCTCAGTGTACTCGCACCGTTCGGCAGCAGGGCGAAGGCGGCCCCGTACCGCCCGGAGTCGGCCGAGAGCCGCGGGGTGAACAGCGCAGTCGCCTGCACCGATTTGTCCGCACTCGCGGTGTACAGGATCGGCTGCGCCGGGTGGAACGCCAGCCCTACGACCGCCCCGGCGTGCTTCACCACTTGTTCGATGCGACCCGACGCCACGGCGATGACCACCGCCGAGTTGTCCGCGAGAGCCACGGCCAGCTTCGAGCGATCCGCGTTGAAGGCGACCCGCGTGCCGTCGGCCGGCAGCGCCGCCAGGCTGGTTTCCTTGCCGTCCGCGGTGGTCCACGCTTTCACCACTTTCCCACTCACGGCGGCCACCATCGCCGCGTCCTTGGACAGCGTGGCGTGTTTGGCGTCGGTCGGCAGGCCGGGGAAGGGCTTCACTTCTTTCGCGGCAGCACCGGGGGCAGTCTCGAAGGTCCGCACGGTCTTGTCCGCGGTGCCCACCACCGCCGTGAGGGCGTTGCCCAGCACGCCGACGACCGGCTTGGCCGCGGTCGTCCGCGTGCCGGCCACCCACACCTCGGCCGCGGTCACCTGCTTGTCATCGCCCGCCATCAGCAGGGTCTTGTTGTCGGGCAGAAAGTTGATCGCCTTCACCGCGACGGTCGGTTCGGCGACGGTTTGCAACTCGGCCCCGGTGGCGGCGTCGAACACCTTCACCGCTCCTTTGCCGCCGACGGCCACCAGCTTGCCGTCCGCGCTCCACGCCACCGCCGTCGCTTCACCAGTCGGCACGGTGAACGCCGGCTTGCCGTCAGCCGCCACCGGGCGGACGGTCAGGTTGCCACCGCCCACCTCGGCGAACTTGGTGCGGTCAGTGCTCAGCGCCACGGCCGCCACCTTGTCCTTCGCGGTCATGTCGTAGCTCGAATCCTCCTTCGCCGTGTCGGGGCCGAGCACCCGCACCTTTCCATCGGCACAGAAGGAAATGATCTTCTTCGCGTCGGCGGAGAACGCCACCGCCAGCACCGGTTTCGGGTGCGGGAAGGCCTTCACGTCTTTCTCCACCGTGGTCGGCGCGCCGTAGAACCGCACTTCGTCGGCGTAGCCCACCGCCACCGTCTTCGTGTTCGGCAGCACGCCGAGCGCGGTGATCGCCTTCTTCGGCGCGGCCAACTTGCCCGTTTGCTTGCCGTCCGCCGGGTTCCAGAACAGCACCCCGCCTTCGGCGTCCGCTGACACCACGTTGTCAGCGGCCATGCTGACTGCCACCACCGCGGCCGTGTGGTCCTTGAACTCTCGCTCCACCGCACCGGCGTTCCACACGCGGACGACCTTGTCGTTGCCGGCGGTCAACACCTTCTTCCCGTCGTAACTCAGGGTCATTCCCCGCACGGCGTCCGGGTGAACGAGCGGCTTGAGGGAGAGCGGGGCGGCGGGGATGGCCCAGGTGCGGGCAACGCCGGTGGCGCTCAGCGTCACGAACTGCGGCTGGTTCGGCACGAACGCCACGTCGAGCAGCGGATCGACCGACAACACGGCCCGCGGTTTGCCGTCCGCACCCAGCACGTGCAGGGCAGTCCCGGCCAGGGCGAGAATCTGCGTGCCGTTCGCGTTCACTGCCAGCTTGCTGACGACCGCGGGCATGGGGATGTCGAACACCGGCGTCGCCTCGGCCGTGCGGAACGCTTTCAGCTTCTTCTCTGCGGTGGCCACGACCGTGAGGACGGCATCCCCGGATTGTGCAAATGCCGTCGCCGCTTCGCCCAGTGCCGGGAGTGCCTTCGGTGCCGCCGGTGCCGCGGCGGGGAAGAACGCGGCCACGCCGTCGGCCGTCACAACGATGGGTTGGCCGCTGGCGGGGTTGACCGCGAGCGCCGTCACTTCACCGGTGGTTGCACCCACCGCACCCAGCGGCTTGCCGTCCACCGCGTTCCAGTACCGCAGCACCTTGTCGGCCGCGAGCGTATAGAGCGTCGTCCCGTTCTGGTTGAACCCGAGGCCCAGCACAGCCCCCGTGGCCCCAGGCGCGAGCGTCTGTGACAGCTTGTTGTCAGCGGCGGCGAACACCTTCACCGAGCCGTCGGCCGCACCCACCGCGTACAGCTTGCCGTCCGGCGACACGGCCACCTTCGTGCCGCCGGCGGTCAGGTCGGTTTCCAGTTGTGGCTTGCCGGTGGGCACGTCCCACACCTTCACGAAGTTGTCGGTGCCGGCGGAGGCGAGGCCGGAACCGTCGGGCGAGAACGCGACAGCCGTGACGAGGCTCTGGTGCCCGGCCTTGCCCGCGAACGTGCGAAGCTCTTTCCCCGTCGCGGCGTCCCACAACTTCACGCTGCGGTCGAAACTGCCGGTGGCGATCCGCTTGCCGTCGGCCGAGAACGCGACCGTGTACACCGGGTCGGTGTGGCCGGAGAGGGTGAACTTGACGGCCGGCGGTGGGGCGGTCGGCGGTTGAGCTTGGGCAACGAGAGCGACGACAAGCGCGAGCGGGAGCAACAACGCGGGGAGGGAACGCATCACACCACCTCGGGGAAGGGCGAACCGGCAGGATAGGCAGTGTCGCAAGAAGTGCGGGAAATGTCTAGGAGCAACACGCCAGCGGTCGGCGGTCAGCGTTCCGGGGCGAGGTCGCAGTAGCGGAGCAGGTTGAGTTCGGCCAATTCCTCCCGGACGGCTTCCGGGGTCGGGTCGGCCAAGCTGTCGCGGACTTCGGCGACGAGCAACTCGGCGAACCGGCTACGGGTGCGGTGTAACAGTTGGCGGTAGTTGTCCGGGCTGACGGGGCGACCGGCGCGGGTCGTCAGAATGACGGCCTTTTCCGCCGACGCCAGGGCCGGGTGTTCCACCTCCACGTCCAGCACCGCCGGGCACACCTGCTTCGACCGCTCGGCGTCGACGGCGAGGGCGGCCTGCGCCCGCTCGATCAGTTCGACCCGCCAGTCGTCGGCGTGCCGGTTGGCGATGCGGGCGAGGACGGTGATGCCGTCGGCCGCCACCGCCGTGCCGCTGCGCAACTCCCGCTTCGCCCGCCGGTAGTAGTCGGCCACCAAGTGGATGAGCACCGTCTTGACGAGGTTGCGGAACCGCCCGCGGGTGGGGGTGGCGTGGGCGAAGTCGCCGCGGAGCAACCGCACCCAGAACTCCTGGTTCAGTTCGTCTGCCACCTGTTCGTTGCGGACCAGTCGCCGGAGCGACCCCCGCACCGGCTGCTGATACCGCTGCACCACCTGCGCCCAGGCGGCGTGCGCCTTGTCCGGCACCACGCCGTGGGCCTGGAGCAGCAGCGCCCAGTCGGTGGGCACCTGTCCGAGCGGGGTGTTCGCGGTGGGGTTCGACATGCCGACATCGGCCCTCGGGGCGGAACGGTACGCGGATAGTACGGCGACGGGGTCGAATTGTGACGCGCCGGGGGGGGAAATTTTCGCCGCCGGTCGCCGTCACAAATCCGCACACTCCGCGTAAATGAGGGTGGCTCGCCATGAGGGCGGGTCGTCCACACGTCCGGAGAAGCCCTGATGCCCGCACCCGCCCTGTCGTCCGTCCGCCGCCTGTTCTTCGCCGTCGCCCTGCTCGCCGGGTTGGCGGTGATGGCTGGCCCCGCCTCCAATCGGGCCGACGCCGCACCCCCGGCGTGGCCCAAGACCTTCGTCATCGAATACTTCTGGGGGTGGGACGAGCTGCCGCCGGCCGGCCTCGGCCCGACCGCCGCCCTCACGCTGAACCGCGACGGCACCTTCTCGGCCTTCGACTACGCCTCCGGCGAGACCGGCACCGGCACCTGGTTCACCCGCCGCAGCGGGCGGGAGATCGTCTTCCAGTTCGACGGCACGACTCTGGCCTACACCGGTACGCGGGTCGGGCCGGGCATGTACGAGGGGGCGATGGGCTTCGGCGTGCCCGGTTACCCGGAAGGGGTGTGGCGTGGGACCTACATGCCGTGAGACCGCCCCCTCGCCCGACCGAGGGGAAGCGACGGGCGGGGGTCTTGTGGTGCACGCGCGGCGAAGAGGTTAGGGGTTCGCCTGCCACCACGCTTCGGCCTTGTCGTGGTCCCAGTCGGCGGCGCACGCGCACGCGGCGAGTGCCCGGTCGAGTTCCCGCACGCCCTGGAAGCGGGCGGCCGGGTCTTTCGCCAGACACTTCATCACCACCGCCGACAGGTCGTCGGGCACGCCCGGTGGGGGAACGGGCGGCTCGTGGATGTGCGCCGCGGCCATCGCCACCCCGCCCTTCTTGTCGAACACCGGCTTGCCGGCCAGCAGGTAGAAGAGCGTCGCCCCCAGGCTGTACACGTCGGACCTCGCGTCGGTCGGCCTCCCGCTGGCCTGCTCGGGCGACAGGAAGGCCGGCGTGCCGAGGATGACTCCCTCGCGGGTCAGTTTCTCGTCCTCTTCGTCGTGCTCGGCGTCGCGTCCGAGGCCGAAGTCGAGCAACTTGGCCACGTCGTGCAGCTTGCCCCACTCGCACGCCATGACGTTCGCCGGCTTGATGTCGCGGTGGATCAGCCCGATGGCGTGCGCCTCCCGCAGGGCGGCGCACACCTGCCGCGCGACGAACACCGCCCGGCCGGGCGGGAGCGGTCCGTACTTCCGCACGAACTCGTCCAGGTTCACCCCCGGCAGGTACTCCATCACGAAGTAGAAGGTGCCGTCGGCCGTGTGCCCGTAGTCGTAAATCTCCACCGTGTTCCAGTGGTTCAGGCTGGCCAGCATCTTCACCTCCCGCTCGAACCGCTTGGCCGCCTTCACGTCCCCCCGCCGGTCGGCCCGCACCAGCTTGATGACGCTCGGCCGCCGCAGCAACTGGTGCTCGGCCAAATGCACCTCCCCCATGCCGCCCGCCCCCAGCTTCCGCACCAGCCGGTACTGGCCGAACTTCTTCGCCGCGAACGCCTCCTTCCGCAACAGTGCCGCCTGCATCGCCCCGTACACGGAGATGCTGCCGCCGATCAGACCCCACACCACGAACTGCGGGAACATGGCCAGGGTGCCGGCCTGTGCCAACTCCGGACACGCGGCCGTGGCGACGACCGCCACCACGAGCGGGGTGGCGGCGGTGACGGCGACGACCCACACCGTGCGGCGGACGGTGTTCGGCACCATCGCCGGGTATCCGGCCATGACCGCGAACCACGGCAGCATCCAGGTGTTGGCCAGGATGGACTGGCCGATCAGGTCGTACCGGCCGAGCAGGTCGGCCGTCCGCGGGTCGGTCAGGCTGGAGTACATGATCAGCCCGAGGGCGACCCAGAACACCCCCAGGGAGGCCCACTCGGCCCACGGCGTCCACCGGCGGTAGCCGCGGCGGACGCAGGTCAGGCCGGCGACCCCCGCCTGCACCCCCAGGGCCACGGCCAGCGTCACCCCTTGCAGGACGGGGGCGGCGAACGACCGCGGGGTGAGCAGCAGGTGGACGAGCAGGAAGGCGGCGTAGATGGCGGCGAGCATGACGGACGCCTGCCGCAGGCGGCGGGCGAGGAGCGATTTCAGATCGGCGTCGGCGTCGGGCGGGGTGTCGGCCAGCACCGGCACCGCCTCGCGGGTGCGGTCGAGCGGCGGGGTGATGGTGCGGGTGACGGTGTCACCGCCGGAAGGGGGGCCGGCAGCGGGCGACATGGCGGGCCTCGGGGCGGGAACGACACTATTGTATGGCCGTGTCGCCGGCCGCCCCATCACCCATCAAAACAGCTTGCTCCACCGCAACTCACCCAACTGCGGCTTCGGCTCCTTCGCCATCTTGATGACCATGTCCGCCATGTGCGTGACGCACCACTCGAAGTAGCTGGGCGTCAGGCTGTTCACGTCCATGTCCGGGGCCGGGTTCATGAAGTCGATGGCGTAGGGCACGCCGTCGAGCACCGCCCACTCCACCGTGTTCATGTCGTACCCGAGAGCCTTCACCAGCGTGAGGCAGTCCTCCACGATGCGGGCGTGCAGTTCCTTACTCAGGTAGTTCGGGTCGGGGATGTACTTGCGGTTGTGGGTGTCGTAGGGCATCACCAGCACTTCGGTCTGCCCCAGGCACATACACCGCACGTACTGTTCCCACGGGATGAACTGCTGGGCGACCATCGTCATCAGCCCGGACTGGTTGTAGTCGCGGATCAGGTCGTCGATGGTGTCGCACTTGTACACGCCCCGCCAGCCGCCGCCGTGCGCGTCCTTCAGGATGCACGGCATGCCGACGTACTCGGCCACCCACGCCCAATCCAGCGGGTACATCAGGTTCCGCAGGCTCTCGCTCGGCACGATGCCCGGCACGTAGTCCTTGTTCGGCAGCACCAGCGTCTTCGGGTGGGCGAGGCCGAGCTTGGCGCACAGGCTGGCGCCGAAGAATTTATCGTCGGCCGTCCACATGAAGGGGTTGTTCACCACCCGCACGCCTTCGAGCACAGCGTGCTTCAGGTAGCTGCGGTAGTACGGCACCTCGTGCGAGATGCGGTCGATGATGACGGCGTACGGGTTCGGCTCGTCCATACGGGTGCCGCCGAGCTTCACCAGCTCGACCGTCACGCCGGCGTTCCGCTTGTTCACCTCGTCGATGAACCGCGGCGGGAACGACCACTCGCGGCCGCACAGGAGGCCAACTTTTTTCATGGTGAAATCCGAGTCATTGGTCATTCGTCACTGGTCATTCGCCGGGGCGGATGCGCCTTCCCGGATGACAAATGACTGATGACGAATGACGAGGTTAATCATGTCCGCCCAGGTACATGGGCACCTGCCGCTCCCACACGGGCCAGTCGTGGGCGAACCCGTCCCACTCCCGCAGGGCGTTGCCGACGCCTTTGCCCCACAGCTTGCCTGACAGCTCGCGGTTCTGATGGACCAGCCCGTCGCCGGTGCCCACCGCCAGGATGATGTTCTGGCGGCGGAGTTGTTCCAGCCGCCAGCCGTCGTGCTCGTTGGCCACGAACTCGACCGGGTTGTGCAGGTACACGGTCTCGTTGTGGAAGCCGTCGGTGAAGCGGCGGATGTCGCACAGCCCGCTGAGCGACACGATGCGGTTGACCCTGTGCGGGTGCTTCAAGCCGAAGTCGAGCGCGTGGTACGCTCCGAAGCTGGCCCCGAGTGTAATGGTGTACGGGTTCGGGTTGCGGTGTTTGGCGAACGGCAGCACCTCGTTCAACAGGTAGTCCTCATACTCCTTCTGCCGCCACGCCCGCGCGCCGGGGTGCTTGTGCTTGGCGTACCACGCCTCGTCGTCCACGCTACTCACACAGAGGACGTGCCACCAGCCGTTGGCGATACCGTGACCGATGGCCCGCATCATGCCGCGATCTTCCCACTCGTGGAACGTGCCGAACGAGGTGGGGAACACGATGACGGTCGCCCCGCCGTGGCCGAACTCGAGCAGTTCCATGTCGCGATGAAGTGCGGGACTCCACCAGCGGTGATATTGACGGTGCATATCCGGGCGTGTGAAGGACGAGAGGATGGGTAAAGTATGCGGACGGCAGCGGGGTTGGCAATCGAGCCGGCGGCAGATGCGGC
>JANNDF010001071.1:0-4548 GCA_031387445.1 Planctomycetia bacterium | reverse complement strand
ATCACCACGAGCAACTCGATCAGGGTGAACGCCCCGCGCAGCGAGACCGCGGATGCTGCCGAAGCGTGGCGTGGGGCGCGTACAGAGTGCCGACGCATGGTAACCCCCGACAGGGAGATAATCGGAGACGTGTCAGATGGTGGAAGCTTAACCTGTCGGGTGGGAGACGCAAGGCGAAACTGAGCGGTCCCTACCGCTTCCCGCCGTCGCGGAACAGCTCGCTGATCGACTGGTCCTCGTGGATGCGGCGGATGGCGTTGGCCAGCAGCGGGGCGACGGAGATGACCTTCACGTTCGGCAGCTTGTCCGCCTTGTCCTTGCTCAGCGGGATGCTGTCGGTGAACGCCACGCACTCGATGGCCGGGTCTTTCAGGTGCTCGATCGCCTTGCCCACCAGCAGCCCGTGCGTGGCGCACACGAAGATCCGCTTCGCCCCGTGGACCCGTGCCACCTTGATCGCCCCGGCCATGCTGCTGCCGGTGCTGATCATGTCGTCGAAGATGACCACCGTCTTGCCCTCCACGCTCGCCCCGATCAGGTGCTCGGCCTTCGTGTCCTCGGCGTTCACCCGCCGCTTGTCCACCACCGCGATCTGCCCGCCCAGCCGCCCCTGGTACTTGAGCGCCTTCTTCACGTTCCCCTCGTCGGTGCTCAGCACCACCAGTTCGCTCGGCGGGATGTTCAGGCTCCGCACGTGGGCGGTGATCTCCTTCACCGCGTACAGGTGGTCCACCGGGATGTTGAAGAAGCCCTGAATCTGGGCCGCGTGAAGGTCCAGGCAGAGCACGCGGTTGGCCCCGGCGGTGGTCAGCAGGTCGGCCACCAGCTTCGCGCTAATGGGCACCCGCCCGGTGTCCTTGCGGTCCTGGCGGGCGTACCCGAAGTACGGGATGACGGCGGTGATGCGGGCCGGGCTGGACCGCTTGAAGGCGTCCAGGATGACCAGCAGTTCCATCAGGTTCTCGTTCACCGGCGGGCTGGTCGGCTGGACGATGAACACGTCCTTCCCCCGCACGTCCTCGTCGATCCGCACCGAACTCTCGCCGTCCGGGAAGTTGCCGAGGTTAATGTTGCCGAGCGTGACGGGCGTGCCGAGCTGGCTCGACAGGCTGCGGGCGATGTTTTCGGCCAACACGCGGTTGGCCCGCCCACTGAAAATTCTCAGCTTGCTGGTGATGGAAGAAGCGAGCACGCGCACTCCGAGATGGGGCGACCGACGGGGGACACCCGGCGGGGGACAGGCCCACCCGGACGGCGAGAGAGGGGCACGCACGGCCGGCGAGGGCGGAAGGTATTATGCGCGGTGGGAGCCGTCACGGCATCAGGGCGTCAACTCTTCAAGTCGCCCGCCGCTTCCGCCGCACGGTCGGCCACGGCGTCCAGCAGTTTCGGGTGCCCGGCGAGCGGGGCGACCAAGGTGAAGGGCACGTGCGGGAATCGGGTCGCCAGTCGGTCGCGGGCGGCGGTCAGGTCTTCGCTCACATGCTTTCCAGGGGAGAGGAAGTACGGCAGCATGACCACGCTCGTCGCCCCTGCTTCCACGCACCGCACCCCGCCGGTGTGGATGTCCGGCTCGGCCAACTCCAAGAACGAACACTGCACGAACGCGAACCGCCCCCGTCGACGCATGTCCGCCGCGACGAATTCCAGGTCGGCGTTCGCTTCCGCCCGGCGGCTGCCGTGAGCGATGAGGAGGAGTGCGTTCATGCCCGCATGGTAGGTGCCGCGAGCCGGGCGGCACCAGTGTTGGCCCCGTGGGTCGCCATCGGGTACACTAAATATTCCGCCGGAGCCACTTCATGCCATTTGTGCGTTCACTCTTCTTGTTGCCGCTTGTGGCTGTCGTGGCTGTCGCCGCCGACCCGACGCCCGACCAGACGGAGCGGTTTGAAAAGACCATCCGCCCGCTGCTCGTCGAACACTGCTACAAGTGCCACTCGGCCGAGAGCAAGAAGGTGAAGGGCGGGCTGCGGGTGGACGGGAGGAAGCACCTGCTCGACGGCGGGGACACCGGCACGGCACTCGTGCCCGGCGACCCGGCCAAGAGCAAACTGATCGAGGCGGTGAAGTACACGAACAAAGACCTCCTCATGCCGCCGGTGGGGAAGCTGCCGGCCGACGCGATTGCCGTACTCGAAGCGTGGGTGAAGGACGGGGCACCGTGGCCCAACGACACCGCGACGGTGGCGAAGAAGGACGACTTCGACCTGGCCAAGCGGAAGGCCGACCACTGGGCGTGGAAGCCACTCGCGGTTAGCCGCGAGGCGAAGACGAGCGCGGACGCCTACATCCGCGACGCCCTTAAGTCGAAAGGCCTCACCCTCTCCGCCCCGGCCGACAAGTTCACGCTCCTTCGCCGGGTCACGTTCGCTCTCACCGGCCTGCCGCCGACGCCCGCCGAGATCGCCGCGTTCGAGCGCGACACCGCGAAGGACGCCTACGAGAAGGTGGTGGACCGTCTGCTCGCGTCCCCCGCGTTTGGCGAACGCTGGGCACGTCACTGGCTCGACCTCGCCCGCTACGCCGAGACCCGCGGGCACGAGTTCGAGCCGGAAATCCCCAACGCCTACCAGTACCGCGATTACGTCATCCGGGCGCTGAACGCCGACGTGCCGTACAACCGCTTCGTCCTCGAACAACTCGCCGGCGACTGCCTACCCGACCCGCGGATCGACCCGAAGACCGGCACGAACGAGAGCGTCATCGGCAGTTTCTTCTGGCACCTGGGCGAGGAGGTGCATTCGCCGGTGGACATTCGCGCGGATCAGGCCGACCGCTTCGACAACCGCATCGACGTGGCGACGAAGACCTTCCTCGGCCTGACGGTGGCCTGTGCCCGCTGCCACGACCACAAGTTCGACGCCATCGGCACGAAGGACTACTACGCCCTGTTCGGCCTGCTGGAAGGGAGCACGTACCGACAAATCCGCTTCGACGGGTGGAAGCAGAACCGCGAGGTGGCGAAGGAGTTGGCGAAGGTGCGGGCGGAGACCGACAACAATTTGCGTGGTTTGGTCCGGGGGCATCCGTCCCCCGCGTTCCCCGCCTGGATGACGAAAGCAGTATCAGTGATCGACTATGCCGACCTCAAACCGGGCGACTGGCTACCCGACGACGTGACTTTCGGCAACGCGCCGGTGGAGGCGGGCATGGTGCGGGTCGTCGGTGAAAAGTTAACAGTTCAGCCTTACACGGCTGCCGTGTTCGACCCCTTCTGGGCGAATCTGAAACTGGCTCCCGGCACGGCCAACGACTCCGGCTCGTTGGGCCGCGTCACGCGGGCCGGGTTCACCATCCGCACGCCGAGCTTCGTGCTTCAGAAGAAGAAACTTCACTACCTCGTTCGCGGCGGCGGGCAGGCGTTCGCGGCGGTCGGTCAACAAGCCGTCATCGCAGGTCCGCTGCACGGCTCGCTGCTCCTCCCGTTCAAGAACGAAGAGCAATACCGCTGGGTGACGCACGACGTGAGCGGGTACGTCGGCCAGCGGTTGCACGTCGAACTCACCGCCGACCCGAAGACGCCGTTCGCCGTGGCGATGGTCGTCCAGAGTGATGACTCCTCCCCACCACTGCCCTTTGATGAACTCAGATTGAAAGCTGAAACGGGACGGACCGCATCCGACGAGAACAAGCTGGTCGCGAAGTTAAGTGCGGCCGAAGCCGAACTCGCCAAGAAAGCCGTGTGGGAATCTCGCCTCGCGGTCGGCATGTGGGACGGGCCGGGGGTCGATTCGCCGGTGTTCGTGCGGGGCAACCCGCGGACGCCGGGAGCGGCGGTGCCGCCCCGCTCGCTCGAAGCCCTGCACGGCCCGGCCGGGTTGAAGCGCACGACCGGCGGCGGGCGGTTGGAGTTGGCCCAGCAGTGGACCGACCCGAAGTCGAACCCGTTCGTTCCCCGCGTGGCGGTGAACCGCGTGTGGCACCACCTGTTCGGCCGCGGGCTGGTGGCCAGCACCGACAACTTCGGCGTGTTGGGCGAAGTGCCGAGCCACCCGGAATTGCTCGACAGGTTGGCGAATGACTTCGTCGCCGACGGCTGGAGTTTGAAGAAGCTCATCCGCACGCTCGTCCTCACCGACACCTACCGCCAGTCGTCGGCCGGGTCGCCCGAAGCCGACAAGATCGACCCGACCAACGCGCTGCTGCACAAGTTCCGCCTGAAGCGGCTTGAAGGCGAGGCCATCCGCGACGCCATGTTGAGCGTGAGCGGGCGGCTCGACCCGAAGATGTACGGCCCCGGCGTGCTCATCCACCTGACGCCGTTCCTCGACGGCCGCGGCAAGCCGGGAAGCGGGCCGATCGACGGCGACGGCCGGCGGAGCATCTACATGGGCGTGCGGCGGAACTTCCTGTCGCCGTTCCTGCTGGCGTTCGACACGCCCATCCCGTTCAGCACTGTCGGCCGACGGCAGGTGTCGAACGTGCCGGGGCAGGCACTGATTCTGCTGAACGATCCACTCGTTCACGAACAGGCCGAGCGGTGGGCGAAGAGGGTGCTGGCGGAGAAGGGCACCACCGCCGAGCGGGTCGTGCGGATGTACCTGACCG
>JANNDF010001061.1:0-1669 GCA_031387445.1 Planctomycetia bacterium | reverse complement strand
GTGGGGTTCCCCACGATTCCCCTCTGGCATACACTTCCCGTTCTCTCGTTTCAACCAGACGGCACGGAGGCTGGGCATGTCGGACGTCACTCTCGTCACCGGCGGGGCCGGGTTCATTGGTTCGCACTTGGTGGACGACTTGGTCCGCTCCGGACAGGCGGTTCGCGTGCTCGACGACTTCAGCACCGGCTTGCGTTCGAACCTGGGCCACCACGGCAATCGCATAGACATCGTTGACGGCAACCTGACCGACGCGGCGGCCGTGGAGCGGGCGACGAAAGGCGTTCGCACCATCTACCACCTGGGGGCACTGGCGAGCGTGGCCCGCAGCGTGGAAACGCCGGCCGTGTCCCACGCCGCGTGTGCCACCGGCACCGTGCTGCTGCTCGACGCCGCCCGCAAGTGCGGGGTGAAGCGGGTGGTGTACGCGGCCAGCAGCAGCGCGTACGGGGGATCGACAGGCGACGGCGGGCAGACGGAAGACTTACTGCCAGCGGCGAAGTCGCCCTACGCCGCGGCGAAGCTGGCCGGCGAACTGTACATGCAGGCGTTCGCCGCCACCTACGGCCTCGAAACCGTGCGGGTGCGATTCTTCAACATCTTCGGCCCGCGGCAGCGGGCGGACTCGCCGTATAGCGGGGTGATCGCCCTGTTCATCGCGGCGATGGCCCGCGGCGAGGCGCCGACCGTCCACGGCGACGGCCTGCAATCCCGCGACTTCACCTTCGTGGCCAACGCGGTGCAGGCGCTTCGCAAAGCGGCTGATGCCGACGCGAGCGTGGCCAGCGGGAACGTGTACAACGTTGGTACCGGCCGCAGTGTGACGGTGCTCGATCTGGTGAACGCGCTGAACGTCATCCTCGGCCAATCGCTCACCGTGACGCACGCTCCCACCCGGGCTGGCGACGTGAAGTTCAGCCGGGCCGACATTTCCAGCATCCGCCGCAACCTGGGCTACGACCCGACCGTGAGCTTTGAAGACGGTCTGCGACTGACGGTGCAGTGGTACCTGGATCAGAAGACGGACAAGATGACGGTGAACAGCGTGAGCGGGAAGAAGGCGGTTCGGGTCTGATCGGCGAACCCCGGCAGTGATGCCGGGGTTCGCCAACTTCACTCCATTTCGCCCGATTGCGGAAAAGGTCTTGCCCGGGACTGCCGATACTGCTGATGGTACCGGTTCGTCTCATTGGGTCGGCCCATGCGGTCTGCCGCGGCAACATTGCTCCTCGGCTGCGGGCTGCTCGCCACCGGCTGCCGGTGGCTGGCCACCCCGGTGTGGCCGACGCCGCAACCCCAGGCCGCCGACTTGCCACTCGTCGAGCGCGTCGTTCCGCCGCCGGACGTGTCCGCCGCCGGTGAGCCGTCGGCCCCGCTGCCACCGCCCGGCTACTACCAACTCACCGCCGACGAGTGCCGCGAACTCTCCTGCCGCAACAGTTCCGCCGCCAACCTGATTGAAGCCAGTGTGGTGGTCGAACCCGGCTGCTTCGCGCACCTGTCCGGCCGCGATTCCATCGACCTGTTGCGGGTGTCGGCCGCCAACTACCTGAGCCGCGAGGCCCGCAACCGCACCGCCGCCGCCGCCCTCACCCTGTACTACCGCATTCTTGAACTGGAACTGAAGGCCGACGTGCTGGCGAACAGCGTGCAGGAGGTGGACGCCCTG
>JANNDF010001026.1:0-2016 GCA_031387445.1 Planctomycetia bacterium | reverse complement strand
CCCCTTGACAACATGCCGTCCAGTTCGGCGGGTTGCACGGCGGAGGCCAGTACACCGCACCTGTCCGGTGAAGTGACGTCTTGCGTGGCTGTGTAATCTGTGAGTTTTCCCCGAGGGAGAACTCCGTCATGTCAGCACACCGTCCCGAGAAGGTCCGCGCCTGGCAAGACGTGATCGAGGCCTGGAAGCGGTCGGGCCAAACCGTCAACGCCTTCTGTCGCGCCGGCCAGATCACCCGGTCGAACTTCGACCGCTGGCGGCGAATCCTGGCTGCCGATCCGGTTGTCTCGCCCCCGACCGCGTTGCCGGCGTTCGTGCCCATTCGCGTCGTCGCCGAGGCGATGGCCGAGGTCGTCCTCCGGTCGGGGATCGTGGTGCGGGTGCCGTTGGGGGCTGCGGCCGAGGCCGTCACCCGGCTGGTCGCGGCCGTCGGAGCGGCGTCATGCTGACCCTGCTGCCCGGCGGCCGCGTCCTGGTCGCCGTCGAGCCGGTGGACGGCCGCAAGGGGATCGACTCCCTTGCCGGCGTCGTGCGATCCGTCCTCAAGGGCGATCCACTCTCGGGCGACCTGTTCGTTTTCAAGACGCGTCGCGCCGACAGGCTCAAGATCCTGGTCTGGATGGGGGACGGGTTCGCGCTCTACTTGCGGCGACTGGAGAAAGGGACGTTCGCCTTCCCCACGGCGACCGACGCCAGCGTGTCCGTCACGCCGACGCAACTGGCGATGATCCTCGGCGGCCTCGACCCGGCCAAGGCCCGCGACCGCCGTCGGTACAAAACGCCGACGTGACGCGCTACCCGGACCGGGTCGCGGTGTTCCATTCGGCATGACGCCGACCGCCGACATCGACGACCTCCGCCGGAAGCTGACTCACGCCGAGGCCGTGATCGCGGAGCTCCGCGGCGTGGTGGCCGACCTCCGCACGCAGGTCGAGGCCCAGCAGGCCCACATCCACCGCCTGGTGAAATTGGCGTTCGGCCGCGGCGGCGAGCGGGTCGAAGGCCCGACCCTGTTCGACGCCATCGCTCCGCCGGAAGCTGACGCCCCGCCGCCGGCCGAGCCGCCACCTGTCGAAGACTCTGCCCCGAAGAAGCGGAAGGGGCACGGCCGGCGACGCAAGCCGGCGGACCTGCCGCGCCGCCCGGAAGTGATCGACCTGAGCGAGGCCGAGAAGGTATGCGGGTGCTGCGGCACGGCCAAGGTCCGCATCGGCCAGACCACCAGCGAACGCCTCGACTACCAGCCGATGGCGCTCTTCGTCCGGGAACTGATCCGCCCCGTGTATGCGTGCCGAAGTTGTGAATCGCAGGGCCACGACCCGCGGATCACCCGGGCGGCCCTCCCGCCGGAGCCGATCCCGAAGAGCGGAATCGGCAGCGGCCTGCTGGCCCACGTCATCGTGTCGAAGGTGGTCGATCACCTGCCGCTGCACCGCCAGGAGGCGATCCTCGCCCGCCACGGGTGGGACGTGCGGCGGTCCACCCTTTGCGATCACCTGCGCAAGTGCGGCGATCTCCTGACGCCGCTGTACGACTTGATGCGCCGGCGGCTGTTGCAGTCGTTCGCGATCCACGCCGACGACACGCCGCTGGTGCTGCTGCGGCCGCGCAGGGCCGCGTATGCGTGGGTGTACCTGGGCGACGCCGCGAACCCGTACACCCTGTTCGACCTGACCGCCGGCCGCCGCCACGAGTTCCCGCAGGCATTCCTCGCCGGGTACTGGGGGTTCGTCCACGCCGATGCGTACGACGGGTACAACGCCGTTCACGGCAACGTCCGGAATCTCGGGTGCTGGATGCACGCCCGCCGGTACTTCGTGGACGCCGAGCCGAGCGACCCGCGGGCGGTCGAGGCACTGGCCTTCGTCCGCGCCCTGTACGCCGTCGAGCGCGAGATCAAGGACGAACGCGAAAGGCTCCGTGAGACGTTCGCGGATACCGAGGTGGTTCGGATGAGACAGACGCGGGCCGGGCCGATCCTCGCCCAGTTCTCCGACTGGCTCGAACAACACCACC
>JANNDF010000999.1:0-7391 GCA_031387445.1 Planctomycetia bacterium | reverse complement strand
GCATGCGGTTGACATTCCGATGCGGTTTCGGTGAACTCGACCTCCCCGACCTCTCCCCGCTGGGGAGAGGTCGGCGAGTGCGCAGCACGAGCCGGGTGAGGGGTCGGAACATCCAGCGGTTCACACCCCCAGTTCGCTCAGAACCCCTCACCCGCCGTCCTCGCTCCGCTCGGATCGGCGCCCTCTCCCCGCCGGGGAGAGGTGGGGTTTCGGGTTCTTCCGTCATGCCCATCCCTTCCCCAACGGGTGCCGCCCGGCAGGCGGCACCTACCATGTCGCCATGCTAAAGCTCTTCCCCGACCCGGTGTGCAAGCTGCCCGACGAGTACGGCCTCGTCGCCGCGGTGCTGGCCGCCCCGCTGGACGACCTGCCGAAGCTGGTGTACGCCGACTGGCTGGAGGAGAGGGACGACCCGCGGGCCGCGTTCCTGCGGGCGTGGATGGCGGCACGCAAGGCGGGCAAGCCGTTGCCGAAGCCGTACAAGGGGCTGTCGAAGTGCTGGATGAGCGTGGTCGGCTACACGCTCGATGCGTGGCTGACGCAGCAGGGCAACCCTGCGTGGGGCGAGGCAGTGCGGGCAACCGCCGAGCCGTGCGTGGTGGTGCGATCCATTCCGCTGAAGGACGGCGAGACGGTACCCGCGGGCAAGAGCAAAATGGGCGGGCTACCGGACCTGGAACAAGAGGACGTATGGCCGTCGGCGAGTGAGGAGGACGACAACGAGGCGGCGTTCATCGCCCAGTGGAACCTGGAAGAGTTGGCCGTCAGCCCGTGCTGCGCGAAACTGCCGAAGAAGGGGTTGCTGTCGTTCTTCATCGACCTGGTCCCGTTCATCGAAGACTCCGGCGACGGCCGGTCAACGGTCCTGCACACGTTGAACGCGGCGGCCGTGGAGGAACGTGAGCCGGAAGCACTGGCCGAAGACAACGACCTGCCCGCGTGCCGGGTCGAGTTCCGCGAGTGGCTGAGCATTCCGGACTACCGCTCGCCTGCGATTGAGAAGGTGATGACAACGGAACTGATTGCTGAATACCGGGGAAAGCACTTCGACTACCCGACTCCAAAGGGGTCGCATTGCATCCTCGGGCACGCCGGGCCGCTCCAGAGCGATCCGACGCCGGAAGGCAAAAAATCGTGGTCGCTGCTCACCCAATTCGGCCCCGATGACGACCTGCGGTTGGAAGCGTGCGACGGCGGCACGTGGTACTTCATGACGCCGACGACGGACTTGAAGAAGGGCAAGTTCGGCGACACATTCATGGACTTCCAGACGGGGTGACCCTTTGGGGAAATCCGAAACCCGAAACCCGAGGAGGACGGACGACTGTCGCACTCGTGCTTCGGATTTCCGCCCGCATTGACACCCTCGCCCGCCCTTGCTATTCACCTGGCCATGAATCGCCGGTCCGCATTCTGCCTGCTCGTCGCGGTGTGCGCCGGCCTGCCGTCCCTCGGCGGGTGCATGACCGCCCGCAAGATGCCACCGACGGACCTCGGCTCCCGCAACTTCCCCCCGGCCGACGCGATTCGCTCCGCCACCCCGCCGACCACGCCCATCGACTTCGGGAGCGTGATGCGGGTGTCTGCCGACGAACCGTCCCCCACCAACCCGAAGCCGAAGCAGATCCTCGCCCTGTCCGGCGGGGGCATGTACGGGTCGTTCACCGCCGGTGTGGTTAACGGCTGGACGGCGGGCGGCAAGCGACCGGTGTTCGACGTGGTGACGGGCATCAGCACCGGCGGTCTGATCGCCCCTCTCGCCTTCCTCGGCCCGGAGTACGACGACCAGATGAAACTGGTGTACACACGCGTCACCCGCCGCGACGTGTTCACCTACCGCAACTGGGCCACCATCCCGTTCCGCGACTCCATCGCCACCACCGCCCCGCTCCGCGAGATCGTGACCGCGTGCATGACGGACGAGATCGTGCTGAAGATCGCCGCCGAGCACCGCAAGGGCCGCCGCCTGTACTTGGGCACCACCAACCTGGACACCCGCCGCTTCGTCACCTGGGACATCGGGGCGATCGCGTGTCAGGCGGAGTCCCGCGAGCGGGCCGACTTGAAGGCCGCCGGCAAGCTGATCGTGGACGTCATGATCGCCTCGTGTTCGCTGCCGGGCGTTTTCCAGCCGGTGGAGATCCAGGTGGAGGTGGACGGCAAGAAGTACACCGAGTTGCACGCCGACGGCGGGGTGATCTGTACGGTGTGGGTGCCGCCGCAGGTGTTGGACGCGGTGGCGCCAGACCCCACTCGTCCGGCCAAACTGCAACCGCCGGCCGACGTGTACGTCATCCTGGCCGGCAAATCGTTCATCGAAGTGGGGTATGTGCGGCGGAGCGTGTTCGACGTGTTGCAAGTGTTCCTGGCCACGGCGCAGGCGGCCGGGCACCGGCGGGACGTGGCGAACCTGTACCACATGACGCGGCTGGCCGGGGCCAACTTCCGCCTCGCCGGGGTGCCGACCGAGTTGGCCTCGAACGCCGGTGGTCTGGACTTCGACCGCACCGAGATGACCAAACTGTTCGAGGAGGGGTTCCGCATCGGCGAGGGGCAACTGTGGTGGAACGCCCCGCCCGAACGCATGTCCGGCGAGGTGGACCCGATCCGCACCGGTGTGAAGTTCACGAGCGCGAAGTAAAGTACTCCGCACTCTCCGAGTGCGGTTGGTTTGAACCGCACTCGGAGAGTGCGGAGTACCTTTGTGGCTTATCGCATCCCCTGCCAGTGTGGGAAAGGCGTGTTCGCCGAGTTGGCCGACGCCGGCGGTCGGCTCGTGTGCGGGTGCGGGCGGGCGGTGGACGTGCCGAAACGAACCCAACTCCTGCGGACGCCACCGGCGGCCCGCCGCGAATCAGCGAAAGCCCCAAAACCACCTGACACCGAAGCGACCCGCACGCTGTCGTCGGCCAAGTGGTGGTTCCTGGCCGGGGTGGTGTTTCTGGCAGTCGGCTGGTGCATGAAGGGGGGTGAGTGCGTGACCCTGTTCGGAGTGGGGTTGATGATTCTTGGCGTGGTGCGGTTCGTCCGCGGGCTGGTGCAGCGGCGAGAAGCGAAAGGCGAGCGGCCCGCGTGAGCGGGCTGTCCCGTGCGGCAACAGCGTCCTCACGGCCGCCGCTCGCAGGAACTACGGCCCCTTGCCGGTGCAGGGCTTGGCGCCGACGGCGACGATCACCTTCGCCCCGCATTTGGTCTTGTAGGTGGTGACGAGCGGGAAGAACTTGTCGCACGCGCAGGAGTAGGACACCGCGTCGCCACCCGGCGGGGTGACGGTCAGCCCGACCCGCCCGTTCTTGTCCTTCGGCTTGTCGATGGTCACTTTCAGCGTCTGCTTTTCGAGCAAGTCGAACGTGAACGAGTCGCCGACCGCGATCGACTTCTGAAGCGACTCGTTCAGTTTGAACCCAACCAGGTCCGGGTACAACTTCTGCACCTCGGTGGCGAGGTCGGTCAGTCGCTTGTCCACCACGTTGTTGTCGGCGGTCGCCAGCACCACCACCACCGTCACCCGCACGGGGGCGGCGTCCTTCTCCGGATCCTTCTTCGGCTCGTCGGCGCGGACGGCCGCCGGCAGGGTCAGCCCGCACGCCACCGCCAGCAGTCCGAAGGCCCGACGAGTCACGGTAATCCCCCTGTGCTCTGCTCGCTCCGCGAGCGGTCTGTCAGAACCCGCTCGCGGGGCGAGCAGAGCACTTTATTTGTACGCCGGCGGCATGACGTACACCGCCATGCCGCCCGGTTCCGGGCAGGCCAGTTCGCCCGCCGCCGGCCCGCGGTGGACGGTCACGTCCGTCGCCGACGCCAGCGGCATCGTGTCCGGCACCGGGTGGCTGATCGACCCGAACCGCACGTCGCCCCCGCGGACGGACGACACCATGACGTCGTTCGAGGTGGCGATGGGCAGCACGTCGTACTCGGCGAGCGGGTCGGCTGGTGTGGCGGTCGCCACCGGCACACTCGGTTGCGACGGCACAGCGGGTTGCTGGAACGTCGCCCACAACCCCCATGCCATCAGCACTCCGGCCGCGAGCAGCCCGACAGCCGCCGTCGTCTTCCCCACAGTCGACCAGGGTCGCGCGGTCGTCACCTTCGGCAGGCGGGCAACGATGTCGGTGCGAGTCTGCTCCCACGCCGCGGCCGACGGTTCGGGCGGCGGCGGCCAGTGGTGCGGGTCGGCCGGGTCGAAGTCGTCCGAACCGGACGACGGCGGGCGAGTCATGGGGCCACGTGGGGGGCGAGGGACTCTCTCAACCGCTGCCGGGCGTAAAACAACCGGCTCATCACGGTGCCGACGGCGATTCCCAGGGCGTCGGCCACTTCCTGATACGTCAAACCGCCGTCCACGTGCAAGACGAACGCCTGCCGTTGGGTGGCGGGCAACTCGTTCAGCGCCGACGTCAACGCCGCCCGCAGGTCGGCGCGGTGAATCGTGTGCCCTGGGTCGTCCGACCGGGCGTCGGGCACGGCGTTCAACTCGTCCACGACCGACCCGCCGAAGCGGGTGTCGCGTCTCCGCCGCGAGCGGCCCAGGTCGAGCGCCGCGTTGCTCACGATCCGCAGCAGCCAGGTTTTGAACGAACTCCGCCCGCCGAACCCACCCAAGTGCGAGAGGGCGTTCACGAACCCGTCCTGCACGGCGTCGAGGGCGTCCGGCTCGTTGCCGAGCAAGCGGTAGGCCACCCGGTACGCCACCGTCCGGTGGCGGTGGAACAACACGTTCAGGGCGTCGGTGTCGCCGCGGGCGGTGCGGCCGACCAACACCTCGTCGCTCGGTTCCGGGCGGGAACAGGCGGTTCGCGTCATCGGGGTCAAATCCGTTCCCAATGAGATGGACGACGACCGGCGGGCGGGCATTCAAGTCCCATCATTGTACCGCGACGGATGGCCGGTCTGTCACGCACTTTTTCGGCTGACTCACTTTCGCCCATGCCGGCACGGGACGTGCGGGCGCTCACATGACCCGCCCATCGGTTTGCCACTCCAGGGGCCTGACCATGCCGACGTTCCCCGACCCGCCGTCGACGCCGATGCCGCCACCGCACCCCGATCCGGTGCCCGACCCTCTGGGCGACCCGACGTCGCCGATGCCGCCCCGCCCGCCGGTTCCGGAAGCGGACAACGCCGGCGTCGTGGATCCGCGACACCTGCCGGGCGAGGTCGAAGATCCGCTCGCCATCTCCCCACCCGCCCCGCTCGATTGAGACCCCGCGGCGGGGTGGTTGCTACGCCCCCGTCGGCTCTGATATCCTGAGGGTATCGAATCGCCCCCCGCCTGCGAGGTCCGAGCATGACGGCTCAGAAGACGATTTTGATCGTGGACGACGACCGCGAACTGGTGGACGGCCTGCGGCTGTTGCTCGAGCGGCAGGGGTTCAAGGTGATTACCGCCGGCGACGGGGTGCAGGGCAAGAACACCATCTACAACTCGAAGCCGGACCTGGTGATTCTGGACATGATGATGCACCGCATGGGCGGCTACCCGGTGCTCGAACACTTCAAGGACAAGGCCGACGCCCCGCCGTTCATCATGATTACCGCGAACGAGGGCAGCCGGCACAAGGCGTACGCCGAGTTCCTGGGGGTGGTGGACTACCTCCGCAAGCCGTTCGCCACCGAGCGACTGCTGGAGGCGGTGAACAAGGTGTTCGGGGTGGGGGAACCTGTTGGCGAGCGGCCCGCGTGAGCGGGCTGGTGTGTTCAGAACCAGGGGGCTGACGCCCCCCGCTCGCCCGGTCACTGAATCCGCAGCGACCGCACCCACGCCGCTTCCGTCTCGATGTCGGCGTCGCTCAGCCCGCCCGTGCGGTGGATCTCGGCCTTCGCCATCCGCCCACTGGTCATGTCGAGGGCCATCACCTCGATCCGCCCGTTCGCTCTCACCTCGCACCGCACCTGCACCGGCGACCCCTTCCGCAAGTCGCCGGGCAACCCGTCGATCCAGCACTCCCCCACGGGGATGCACGCCTCGGCCTGTTGGGCTTCGCCTTGCAGCAGCCGCACCCGCACCTTGCTCTGCTTATCTTGTGCGGTGTAGTAGACGCGGCTCACCGCCGCCGGAAGCTGCGTGTTCTTCACCACCAGCTTGTCGTTCAGGCGGGCGTCGGCCTTGCGAATCTCGACGCCCAGGCTGTGGGCGTTCACGCTGATTTCCACGATGTCGGCGAGCTCGGCGGTGGCTGTGGTCGGCACCCGCCGGGCGTTCACGATGCCGGCGTGGACCGCCGCCCCGCGGGCCACCACTTCGCTGACCGCCAAGCTGCGATCCGGCTCCTTCCCGATCAAATCGCGGAGCATCCGGGCCGTGGCCGGCATGTGCGTGCTGCCGCCGACCATGAGCAGTTTATCCACGTTGTCCCACGTCATGCCGACCCGACTCATCAGGGCAGTCGTGGTCATCCGCGTTCGCATCAGCAAGTCTTGCGTCAGCGTCTCGAACAGTTCCCGCGTGACCGGCACGGTCATCTTCCGGCCGTCGTGCGTGCAGGTGATGGTGGCTGCGTCCACCTTGCTGAGCGTCCGCTTCGCCCGCTCCGCCGAGGATTGCAGCATCGCCAGGCTCTGTTCATCGGTTCGCGGGTCGCCGCCGTGCTGCTTGCGGAACTCCTCGGCCACGTACTGCACCAGCCGGTCGTCCCAGTCCTTGCCGCCGAGCCGCACGTCGCCTTCGATGCCGAGCACCTGGAAGCGTTTCTTGCCGAGCTTCACCAGCGTCACGTCGAAGGTGCCCCCGCCGAGGTCGTACACCATCACGTTCTTGGGCGAGTCGGCGGGCAGTTCGCCGGGCTTCAGGTTCGCGGCGGCGGACTGCTGAAACGTGTACGCCAGTGCCGCGGCGCTCGGCTCGTCGATGATGTCGAGGATGTCCAGCCCGGCGATCTTGCCGGCGTCCATCGTCGCCTTGCGGCGGGTGTCGTCGAAGTATGCCGGCACGGTGATGACGGCTTTTTCAATCGGTCCGATCTGGGCTTCGGTGTCTTGCACCAGCTTCCGCAGGATGACCGCCGAGAGCGTCTCTGGCCGGAACGTGCGACCCGCGACCGTGCGGCCGTACTCCGGTCGGCCCATCTGCCGCTTCACCATCGTGGCCACTTTCTCGGGTTGCTCCATTGCCACATCGAGGGCCGGTTGACCGACGACCGCCTCTCCCGTGCCGGTGAGGAAGATGGCGGAGGGCGTGAGCACCTCGCCGTCGCGGTTCGGGATGGTGACAGCCTTGCCCCGCTCGTCCAGGTGAGCGACGGCGCAGAAGGTGGTGCCGAGGTCGATGCCGACGATGGACATGGGGGCTTCGCGTGCGGGTCGAGAGAGGCCGTAGGGGATTGTACCTGATAATCGGTGAAGAGACCTCACCCCCCCGTCCCCCTCTCCATCATGGAGAGGGGGTGTTCAAC
>JANNDF010000953.1:0-5369 GCA_031387445.1 Planctomycetia bacterium | reverse complement strand
ACGCCCGTCGATCACGTCATCCGCGGGGTGCTCGACACGGCGTACTGCCACCACATCGAGCGGCTGATGATCCTGGGCAACTTCATGCTCCTGTGCGACCTGCACCCGGACGCCGTGTACCGGTGGTTCATGGAGCTGTTCGTCGACGCCTACGACTGGGTGATGGTGCCGAACGTGTACGGCATGAGCCAGTTCGCCGACGGCGGCGGGATGACCACCAAGCCGTACATCAGCGGGAGCGCGTACGTGCTCAAGATGAGCGACTTCAAGAAGGGGGCGTGGTGCGGCGTGTGGGACGCCCTGTACTGGCGGTTCGTGGACCGGCACGCCGACTTCTTCCGCTCCAACCCGCGGATGGCGGTGATGGTGGGGATGCGGGACAAGATGGGGGCGACGCTGACCGAGCACTTGCGGGTGGCCGAAGCGTTTCTTGCGAAACTCGGGTAGCCGGCGCTACCACCCCGGGGCGGCCCGGCCGACGGACAAGAATAGTTCGTCGCACTCGTCCGCCAGCACCCTGCCGCGGACCTCGCAGCCCATCCCGACCGCCCGCCCCGCCACCTCGGCGGCCGGCAGGTCGATCTGCCGCCAGCCGGTGTCGAGCAGGAAGCGAATGGTGGTGCCGAACACCACCCGCCCGACGCCGAACCAGAGGATCGCCCCCATGCACATCGGGCACGGCTCGGCGGTGGTGTACAGCACCAGTTCGCGGCCGTCCGGCCGGGGGCGGAGGGCGGCGAGGGCGTTCAGGGCATCGACCTCCCCGTGCAGCACCGGGTTGTCTTCCGTCCGGTTCCACCCTTCGGCCAACACAGCTCCGGTCCGCCGATCGACGACCACGGCGGCGAACGGCAGGGCGGGGGAGTTGGCGGCCAGTTCGATGGCCCGCCGCATGTAGCGTTCGTCGTCGAGCATTTGGCTTCCGGTCGGGGTTTTTCGTTCCCCTCCCACTTGTAGTCAGGCCTGGGCGGCCGCGGCTGGGGAATTCGTCGCCCTTGCCGCATCACGTCGACGGCCAGCCCCCTTTGCCTCGGACTCCACACACTCGCCGACAGTGGTGCCGGATCAGTCGGTGGGTAGGAACACCCACAAGGCCGGCCGACCGCAGTTGCAATGGACTGCACGCCCGAGCAGACCGAGACCGGCGAGGCTCAGGTACACCGACGTGCGGGCCGCGTCCCAGTAGCCGAGTCGCCCGTGGGCGTGCGGCCCCCGGAGCCGGTGTTCCAGGCTGGGGATGGGGTGGAAAATGGTTTCGACGACTGCGGGGCGGTCGCGCTCGCCGTCCTGCAGGTCGTCGAGCCGGCGGGCCGTGTTCTCGACCGCCTCGCGGGGGAAGCCCTCCGCCAGCAGTCGTTCGTCCACCTCGGCCACCCCGCGGCGGCTCAGGGTCGGCAGTGTCAGCAGTCCCACGAAGGACCAGAGGGTGAACCACAGACTGAATTCGATGGTCCCGGCCGCCGTCCCGAGCCGGGTCGGGCCGACGAGCAGGGACGCGGTCGTGAGGCCGGCGAGGGTGAACAGCAGTGCGAGCAGCCTGCCCCGACGCCAACTGCCCGTCAGGACCGCCAGAGACCGCCGCCTCAGCGCGACCCGCAGTCCCTCGGCCCCCAGCACCTGTGCCCACTTCATCGGCAGCAGGTGGAGCCGCGGGCGGAACACGCCGACGATCGCGCCGGTGAACCCTTCGTCTGCACTTTCCGCCATCCCGACCGAGACGTGGTCGGACGACGTGGTCCCCTCCGGCGCACTCGGGGTCAGTTCTGTGTGAGCCACTGCGGACGCGATCATCCCCCGCCCGCGGAGCAGGAGTAGGGTGATCGCGACCCCCGCCGCCACAGTCCCGCCGACGCCCCCGTACTTCCCCGCGAACATCAGGGCGGTGGCCGACAAGAGCACCAACGAAGTGTGTGCGGCGACCCCACGG
The DNA here is from genome assembly GCA_031387445.1 of Planctomycetia bacterium. Classification (GTDB taxonomy): domain Bacteria; phylum Planctomycetota; class Planctomycetia; order Gemmatales; family Gemmataceae; genus JALHQU01. The sequence continues at coordinate 3,442 of JANNDF010000953.1, read as the reverse complement.
GCGAGGCCGGCCAGGTAGCGCCCCGGGGGCGGGTGGGATCGGCCGTACCACCAAGGCAGCAGGAAACCGCCGAACACGTCGAACGGCAGTTGCACGAGGGCGTAGATCAGGGCGAAGCCGGCCAGACCCAGGATCTGCTCCAGTGCGGGCGCGTCGGTGCTCGGAGCGAGTGCGGTCGGCAGCCCCAAGGCCAGCGCGAGCACCGCCATGACGACGAGCGTGCCCACCGCGGACATTCCGAGCCACAGCCGGGCGCGGCCGTACCCGGGTGTAGCGAGGACGGCCGGCGGGGCAGCGGCGGGGGGCGGATTCGTCGCCCGGTGCATCGCCTCGGCCGTCTTGCGGATGCCCCGCAACATGCCCCCGAAGACGATCCCGTGCAGCGGCACCACACCGTACCAGTACAGGATGCCGAACAGCCCCCGCGGGCGGAATAGGGCCGTCATCGTCAGCCGGGTCCCGGTTCCGCCCGCGCCTGGTTGCATGTCGAAGTTCAGTTTCGCCTCGCCCGGCAGCTTCATCTCCGCCCGCAGCGACAGCGAGCGGTCCCGCTCGACGCCGACGACCCGCCAGAAGTCGAGCGCCTCGCCGAACTCCACCTTCTCGGAGTTTCGCCGCCCCCGCCGCAACCCGGGCCCGCCGACCAGGGTGTCCATCCACCCGCGGATCCGCCACAGGATGTCACCCGCGTACCACCCGTTGCCCCCGCCGATTCGGCACACGGCCGCGAACACCGACCGAGGGTCGGCCGCGACCTCCACCGATCGCCGGTCGGTGAACACCTTTCCGCCGGCCCACTCGGGGTCGCCGGGTACGGTCCCGGCTGCCGACCACCGTGTCTCCACGTCGTTCGCCTCGACGCGGAGGATCGCCTGCCGGATGGCCTGCCGCACCCCCATCGCGGAGTGCGGCATGAGCCGCTGGGTGTCACCGTCCGTCACCACCACGCGGTTCCGCAGTCCCTCGGCGAGGGGGCGGGCGACGCGATAGGACACCGGCGTGACCAGACCGATCCACAGCGAACTCAGCCGCGGGGTGAGAAGGGGAATGGGCATCACCAGACGCCTAGGCAGGTGTAGCTCCTCGGCCATGATCCGCATCAGTTCGCGGTACGGCAGCGCGTCCGGGCCGCCGATTTCGAGCGTCTTGCCGGCCGTTTCGGGAACCCCGAGGCAGCGCACCAGCCAGTGCAGGACGTCGTCGATGGCGACCGGCTGAGACTCGGTCTTGACCCACGACGGGGTGACCATCACCGGCAGCCGCTCGACGAGGTAGCGGAGGATCTCGAACGACGCCGAACCGGCCCCGATGATCATGGCCGCCCGGAACGTGGTCACCGGCACGCCGGCCGATGCCAGTTGGCTCTCGACCTCCCGCCGCGACAGGAGGTGGCGACTCAAGCCGGCGCCCATCTCGCCGAGGCCGCCCAGGTAGATGATGCGACCGACCCCCGCGCGGGCCGCCGCTCGGGCGAAGTTAGACGCCAGAAGGCGGTCCCGCTCGGCGTACTCCCCGCCCGTCGCCTCCATCGAGTGGACGAGGTAGTACGCCGCGGAGCAGCCTTCGAGTTGGCCGGCGAGTTGGTCAACATCGGACATGTCGCCGGTCACGACCTGCACGTTCGGGTCGGCCCGCCAGACCCGCTCGTCGAGTTTCCGCGGCTCGCGGGCTAGGCACCGCACTCTGTGCCCCGCCGCGAGGAGCGCGGGAACCAGCCGGCCACCGACGTAGCCGGTCGCCCCGGTCACGAACAACGGGCCGGGGGTCGGTTCGTGCGAGATCACGGGTGGCCTGCGCTCAAGTTGTGGGTAAAAAGAGGCGGAGGAGCGGGCTGGTGTCGGGAAGCAGTTGCACGCGCCCGAACCACCCCACGCGGATGTACAACCGGATGTTCGTCCGGACCAGTACCTGACGCCACGACCGCCGCATCCGCATCAGGGCCAGTAGGGTGCCGGTGCTTCCCGGCACGATCGTGACGGTGTCACCGTCCGCAACGAGACTCACAGGCCGGCCGTTGACGAACCCGTCGAGACGGCCGGCCAATGTCAGTTTGGGGATGGGCCCAGGTCGCAAGTGCGGATCTTCACGGTGCCGCTCAGCACCCACTCGGCGTGTTCCGCTTGCGGGCCGGTGCCGCTCGGAACTTTGACGTGCATGTCCACGAATTCGTAGGCGATCTCCGCGTTCCGGCCGGTCAGCCGTTCGTACAGCGCGATCGCCAGGTCGGGCCAGTTGTTCGTTTGCTGGGGGTTCACAGGGAGCTTCCAGTGTGGCCTAAGTGAGGGTAATTGTGGTGGCAGGATCACGAGATCGCCGAGGGGCGAAGATACTCACGGATCCGACGGTGGCTGTACTTGCAGCTTGGGTCCGAACGCGTTGGGGTTGGTGCGTCGGATCTCAAAGATTGTGAAAACAACAGAAGCAACCACCAGTACTGACACGACTACACCAGCAATGAATACGATAGCCGGGAGTGGCAATGGCATTTTAGTTCCTTTTCACCAGGGACTTGTAGTAACAGCCGAATGCGAGGATGGATGGAACCCACAGCCCCACGAAGGCCCCCGCTCCCTGGTCGACCAGAAACCATAGGCTCACCGACAAGAGGAACGAAAGAGTGGCAGCGGTAAGCAGCAGGTAATCGCTGGTTTTAATTTCCATCGGTCGGCCTGAATGGGGTAGGAGAGTCACTGCGAAGGCTTGTTCGCAGTGCGTTTCAGTTCCAAGTGTTCACAGAGTCTTAAACTGCGGGACGGCCAAGTTCGCAACTCGCGGTTGAGTAATTCACATTGTCCCGAGTCAATTCAGGATGCCGACCTTGTCCAGGACACATTCCGCGGCCGCAGTACCAGAAAGGAATGCACCTTCGACCCGCCCACCCGATAGCCAGTCGCCGCACACCGCCAGCCCGCTCTCGGCGTCGAAAAAGCACCCCTCGCGCCGCCGGATCGGCACCCGCACTGTACCTCCAACGGTGTACGGTTTGGTGAACCGCTTCCGGGAGGACACGCCCTACGGCCATTTCAAATGCCATGAGTAACTGGGGGCCGACCGCGTCCGCTGACTCTTCCAGGTGTACCGCGGACCACTCCGGGCTCGCGTGCAGAACCCAGCAGTCGGCGTCGCGCGGACGACCGGGCTTGGAACTGTTCCGGGCGACCCAGGACAGCGGCGAATCGTGGACGAATGCCCCGTCCCAAGGCACGTCCAGCCGGTCCGCGAACGCCGCGAGCACCGACCAGCATGGCGTCATCGGGACGCCCACGGCCTCGACCACGAACGGGTGCGGTGCGAGCAGCACTGAAGCTCCCCAGGGATCGTGGCAGGGTCAACGCGTCTCGAACTGCTGACGTTGTAGGGTTTTGTGCGTAAATCGGCGGGAGCCACGGAGGCCCGCCATGCCGGACCAGGAACTGTCGTTCACCCGCTACTTCGCCGAGTT
>JANNDF010000958.1:0-1423 GCA_031387445.1 Planctomycetia bacterium | reverse complement strand
CCGCCCGGGTGATTCCCACCCGGGCGGCTGATGCCGCCGGCTCGCCAACTCCCCCTGTCTCTCACAGGATGTCTTTCGTGAACGGCTTGTTGCCCTTGTCCACGATGCGGATGGGGCGGCCGTTGTTCGCCTCGTTTTCTTTCGTGTGGTCGATGCCCAGCACATCGCACACGGTGGCCAGGAAGTCGGTCGTGCCGACCGGCCTTTCGGCCACCGTCGCCCCTTCCTTGTCTGTCTTGCCAATCACTTGGCCGCCCTTGATGCCGCCGCCGAACATGGCCAGGCTCCACGCCTTCGGGTAGTGGTCGCGGCCGGGCTTCTCCCCGCGGGTGTTGATGTTCGGGGTGCGGCCGAACTCGCCCATCCAGATGACCAGCGTGCTGTCGAGCAGCCCGCGCTCCTTCAGGTCGGTCAGCAGCGCACTCACGGCCGAGTCCACCTGCCCGGACAGGTTCTTCACCTTCGTGAAGTTGTCCTGGTGAGTGTCCCACCCGCCGAGCGACACCTCGACGAACGGCACGCCGATTTCCACCAGCCGGCGGGCCATCAGCACGCCCTCGGCGAACTTGCCAGTGCCGTAGGCCTCTTTGCCCTTCGCCGGTTCGTTCGTCAGGTCGAACGCCTTCGCCTCCTTCGACCGCATCAGCTTGACCGCCCGGTCGATGGTCGTCTGGTGGTCCACCGCCGCCCCCGCTTGATACTCGTGGTAGAACGCCTTCTCCATCTGCTCGAGTAGTCCGGCGCGGCTGTCGAACTTCTGGTCGCTCACGGCCGACTTCAGGTCTTCCACACCTTTGGTCGGGTCTTGCACCAGCAGCGGCTGGAACTTCGACCCGAGGAAGCCGGCCCCGTAGCTGCGGTTGCCGATGCTGACGAAGTTGGGCACCGCGGCCGTCGGGTCGCCGATCTCTTTGGCCGTGTGCGCGCCGAGGCTGGGGTAGCTCAGCCCGCCCTGACCTTCGCGGTAGCCGGTGTGCAGGTTGTACTTGGCCCGCGGGTGCGCCCCTTCCGGGGTGCTCATCCCCCGTACCAGCACGGAGTGGTTCATCAGCCCGGCGATCTTCGGCAGGTGTTCGCTGATCTCGATGCCGCTGGCGGCCGTCTTGATCGGCTTGAACTCGCCCGCCCCCTTGCTGTCTGGCTTCAGGTCGAAGGTGTCTTTGTGGCTTGGGCCGCCGTCCATCCACAGCAGGATGCAGCTCTTGTGCTTCTTGCCGGTGGGGGTGGCGGTCTTGGCGTTGTCGGCCAACACCCGCATCCACCCGGACATGGCGGTGGTGGCCACGCCGGCGGCGGACAGGTTCAGGAACGTGCGGCGGTCGTGCGAGAGCATGGAAGGCTCCTGGCGAGCGGCCCGCGGGTGCCGGCGGGTGTTTGGGAGGAGGTAGGGAAAACCCCGCAGACGCGGGCCGCACGCCCAACC
>JANNDF010000862.1:0-1091 GCA_031387445.1 Planctomycetia bacterium | reverse complement strand
CCGCGCTGCGGGCCCGCGAGCCCGAGACAAAGCTCGTTCGCCGTGCGAAGTCGTGCGTCGTGATCTGGATGGACGGCGGCCCCACGCACTACGAGACGTTCGACCCCAAGCCGGACGCCCCGACCGAAATCCGCGGCGAGTTCAAGCCGGCCGCCACCAAGACGCCCGGCGTATTCTTCTCCGAGCACATGAAGCAACTCGCCGCGGCGTCCGACAAGCTCGCGGTCGTCCGTTCGATTCGCCACGATCAGGGGAACCACGGGGCCGGCAACCATTACCTGATGACCGGTGCGCCGCCGCGAATCCCCGTCGGCTGCGGGGCGTTCGTCAGCTTCCACCCGAGCCTCGGCTCCGTGGTCGCGCACGAACGCCCGGCCCCGGCTGGACTGCCAGCGTACTTCAGCTTGCCGAGTATGACCCGGTCCGGCGGGCCGAACTTCCTCGGCACCCGGTACGCCCCGTTCGTCGCCGACGGCGACCCGAACAGCGCCAGCTTCCGCGTCCGGGATGTCGTTCTGCCGTCGGGCATCACCGAGGGCCGGTTCGCCGACCGCGAGTCCCTCCGCGGCGACGTGGACCGGTTCCAGCGGTTCCTCGACAAGGCCGCCGGCGACCCGGCCGTGGCGCTCGACGAACACTACCTCCAGGCGAACGAGCTGATGCGGTCGAAGGAGGCGCAGGCCGCCTTCCGCATCGGCGACGAACCGCCGAAGGTCCGCGACCGGTACGGCCGCAACAGCTTCGGCCAGCGGTGCCTGCTCGCCCGCCGGCTGGTGTCGGCGGGGGTGCCGTTCGTCACCATCAACGACGGCGGGTGGGACCACCACCAGGACCTGTTCGACGCGCTGCGGAAGCGGCTCCCGAGTTGGGACCAGACCGTGGCCGCGCTGATCGCCGACCTCGACCAGCGCGGCCTGCTGGACACCACGCTGGTGATCGCCCTCGGCGAGTTCGGGCGGACGCCGAAGATCTCGACGCTGGCGGGGCAAACCAAACCGGGCCGCGACCACTGGGCGAACGCCATGAGCGTGCTGTTCGCCGGCGGCGGCATCAAGGGCGGGCAGGTGGTCGGGGCGACCGACCGCAAGGGG
>JANNDF010000855.1:0-1687 GCA_031387445.1 Planctomycetia bacterium | reverse complement strand
ACGCCCGTCGATCACGTCATCCGCGGGGTGCTCGACACGGCGTACTGCCACCACATCGAGCGGCTGATGATCCTGGGCAACTTCATGCTCCTGTGCGACCTGCACCCGGACGCCGTGTACCGGTGGTTCATGGAGCTGTTCATCGACGCCTACGACTGGGTGATGGTGCCGAACGTGTACGGCATGAGCCAGTTCGCCGACGGCGGGGGGATGACGACCAAGCCGTACATCAGCGGCAGCGGGTACGTGCGGAAGATGAGCGACCACAAGAAGGGCGAATGGTGCGCCGTGTGGGACGCGCTCTACTGGCGGTTCATCGACCGGCACGCGGACGAGTTCCGGGGCAACCCGCGGATGGCGGTGATCGTGAAGCTGAAGGACAAGCTGGGGACGAAACTGGCCGACCACCACCGTGTCGCCGAGCAGTTCCTGGCACGACTGGGGTAAGGGCGAACTGTCCGCCACCGTTGGGGTTGACCGGTCAGCCGCACAAAGCTCAACCACCATTTGCACAAGTGGCGGGGGGTGTACCGACGATAACGGGTACACCGTTTCGGATGGACACCCCGTGCGTATTCCGTCGTTATTGCTCGGTTCTGCTCAAGCTGCGGCCCTGATCGGGTTAGTGGCCGGGTGTTCCACGCCGCCGCGGGCAAAGCTCGACCCACCACCGCTCAGTGTGCTGAAGCCCGCTGTCGAGTCGGTGCGCGCACAAACGCCACCGGCCCCTGCGCCCAGCGACGTGAACGGGCTGGTGCAATCGGCTCTGAGTGCCAGTCCGCGGCTGGCGAAGGCGAACGCGCTCGTGGAGGCGGCCCGCGGGCGGCACGAGCAGGCCGGGCTGCGGCCGAACCCGGTGTTCGGCTTCGCCGCCGACGAACTGGGCGACCGCACCGGGCCGGCGGGCCTTCTGTCCCCACAGGTGAGCCAGGAATTCGTCCTCGGCGGCAAGCTGGCACTCGCGCAGGCGGTCGTGGCGAAGGAGGTCGATCAGGCGACGCTCGCGGCGCTCGGGGAGCGGTACGCGGTGGCCGGGGCGGTGCGGTCGGCGGCTTACGAGCTGTCGGCACTCCGGCAGCGGCGGGACGTGCTGGCCGAGGTGGTGGCACTCGCCGAGAAGTCGGTGGCGCAGGCGACGAAGGCGGAGAAGGCCGAAAACGCCACCCTCACCCGCGGGGATGTGCTGCCACTCGAACTCGAACTCGAACGCTTCAAGACGGATCAGGAATCGCTGGACCGCGAGATTCCAGCCGTCGAACGGCGGTTGGCCGCACTGATGGGCGACGCGCGGCGGGAGGTCGGCCCGTTCGCCGCCGAACTCACCGCCGCGCTGCCCGAGTACGATCTGACGACCGCCCGCGATGCGGTCATGGAGTACCACCCGGACGCCCGCATCGCGGCCGTGGCGGTGGAGCGTGCCCAGGCGGCGGTGCGGCGGGCCGAGGCGGAACTGACACCGAACGTGACCGGGTCGGTCGGGTACACGCGGCAGAATCAGAACCTGTCGAACGACTGGGCGGTGGGGGTGAGCGTGCCGCTGGTGCTGTGGAACAAGAACCAGGGGAACATCCGGGCGGCGCGGGCGGAGGTCGCCGCCGCCGGCCTGGACGTGACCCGCGTGCAGAACGACCTGGCCGAGCGGGTGGCCGTCGCCCACCGCACCTACGCCGGGGCGAAGAAGCGGGCG
>JANNDF010000835.1:0-1559 GCA_031387445.1 Planctomycetia bacterium | reverse complement strand
CATTCCCGCTGAATCAGGGGTCACTTCGCACTCCCCTAAGAGGGCGAGCAGTGCCGCGAGTACATGTCTCCATTCCCGCTGAATCAGGGGTCACTTCGCACCCGGGGTATGAATTCGGACTCGCCATCATGACCCAGTCTCCATTCCCGCTGAATCAGGGGTCACTTCGCACACTCGGGATGGGCGTCGCTGGATCGGTTTCAGGTCTCCATTCCCGCTGAATCAGGGGTCACTTCGCACTGATCTTCGCGAAGGGCAAGAAGATCTACGAGTGTCTCCATTCCCGCTGAATCAGGGGTCACTTCGCACCAGGCTCTCCACCGTGGCGCGCGTGTTCCTCAGTCTCCATTCCCGCTGAATCAGGGGTCACTTCGCACGATACGATCCTGTATGATGACGTGATGATCGAGTCTCCATTCCCGCTGAATCAGGGGTCACTTCGCACATGATGCTTCGAGCTGGTACGCTTTCGTGGCGTTCGTCTCCATTCCCGCTGAATCAGGGGTCACTTCGCACCCATCACCCGGTCAGTAGTTGGGGCGGAACCGGCGGCAAACCGCCGTTGCAGAACGAGTTCCGACGAATCCGGGTGTAAGCATGTTTCGAATAGTACGCGCACGGACTCCCCCTGTCCACACTCGGGTGGCTGTTTCTCGGCCCGCGTTTCGACCGGGATCGCTCAACGCGCGGCCCGGCGGCCTCCTCGCGGCACCGATTGGGTGTCTGGGGGTCGAACGTGTGCCACATCGTTGGCCCGCCGTCCGACCTGTCGCCGTCGTCGCGCCCTGCCGGGTGGGGTGATCGTTGCGATCCGCGTTCCGTGAAAGCCGGCCCGCAGCCGCGGCAGTGCGCTCAACCACAGTATTCGCCGTCAGCCGACGATAATTACGGAGTCCTCCGGAATCGGGTCGCGCTGCCACGAGATCCGCCGCTTGGGGAAGCGGCGGTCGATGGGGAACAGGTCGAACAGGTCACTCTTCGCCAGCAGCAGGCCGATGCGGAACTTCAGCTCGTCCAGCTCTTCCGGCTCCACCTCGATCTCGAACACGCTGCGTTGCACCCGCCGGCCGTATTCGAGCAGCAGTTCGGCCACGCGGGCGCGGCGGGAGTGGCGGGCGATGTCGTAGGCGGCGATGTACAGGCTCATGGGTGTTCGAACGGCTCCCAGGGGCTGGCGGGGTCGATCAGGTGCCGCTTGAGCGAGCGGGCGGTGACGACCATCTGGCCGAGCCACGCCCGCGGGTCGGTCTGCCCGCGGCCGACCACCGCCGCCCGCCAGCTCCGCTGCAAGACGGCGTGGAACGTCTTGGCCGCGTGGTGCTCCAGCGCCAGCCGGTACGGGCCGTCGTCTTTGGGCACGAACTGGTTCGGCTTCAGCCGACGGGTGGCGAGGATGACGGCCCGCTCGACGAGATGGCGGAACGGCTCCTGCACGTCGGCGGCGAGGGCGGCGAACCGCGGGGTGCTGCTGTGCAGGAACCCGACCGCGGGGGAGAGGCCGGCGGCGCGGCAGGCTGCGACGGCATGCCGATAGAGCATGGTGTGGCCGAGGTTGAGCA
>JANNDF010000810.1:0-1790 GCA_031387445.1 Planctomycetia bacterium | reverse complement strand
CCGCCCGTGCCTGGACCGCGGGGCGGAGGGCGTCGGCCTGTACCGCACCGAGTTCCTGTACATCCACAAGGCGCACGACCCGACCGAAGAGGAGCACTACGAGGCGTACAAGGCGGTGCTCACCGAGATCGGCCCGGAGCGGCCGGTCGTCATCCGCACGCTGGACCTGGGCGGGGACAAGTTCACCCACACGTCCGGGGTGGTGACGCACGAGAAGAACCCGTTCCTCGGCCTGCGGAGCGTGCGGCTGTGCCTGCGGAACCTGCCCCTGTTCAAGACGCAACTGCGGGCCATCCTGCGGGCGAGCGTGTTCGGCGACGCGCGGATCATGTTCCCCATGATCTCCACCGTCATGGAGCTGCGGCAGTGTAAGGGCATCCTCCGCGAGGTGCAGGAAGACTTGGAGGAAGCCAGAATCCCCTTCAAACCCGACGTGCAGGTCGGTACCATGATCGAGGTGCCGTCGGCGGCGATGATGGCCGACGTGCTGGCCAAGCAGGTGAACTTCTTCAGCATCGGGACGAACGACCTGGTGCAATACACCCTGGCGGCCGACCGGAACAACGAGGCGGTGGCCGACCTGTACAGCGCCGCCGACCCCGCCGTGCTGCGGCTGATCGACCGGGTGACCAAGGCCGCCGCCGCCGCCGGCGTCGCGGTCAACGTGTGCGGGGAGATGAGCGGCGAACCGATGTTCGCCCCACTCCTCATTGGCCTGGGGGTGCGACAACTGAGCGTCACCCCGCGAAAGATCCCGGACATCAAGCGGGTGGTGCGGTCCGTCGCCCTGCCCGACTGCCAGAGGGTGGCCGCGGAGTGCTTGGCCCTCGAAACGGCCAACGAAGTCACCCGCTACCTGAGAGATCACCTGCGTCGCGTCCTGCCGGACGCGAACGACTGACCGCGGGCGATGCGGGCCACGGTGCCCCTCCGCGGTGAGTGTGCGGAAGACGGTGACAGCCCTACGGTGAACGGCCCGGCACCGCCGGCCGCCCGGAGGGGCCACCGCCCGCCGCGGGACTTACGCGATACCAACCGCCAATGGCCGGCGACAAAATCCGCCTCCGATTCCGCAAGACCGGCGTGCTCCGGCTGCTCAGTCACCTCGATATGGTCCGCGGGACGGAACGGATGCTCCGACGGGCCGACCTCCCCTTCCGTAGCACCAACGGCTTTCACCCCACCCCACGCATGGTGTTCGCCCTGTCGCTGCCGCTCGGGGCCGACGGGCTGAACGAGGTGCTGGAAGTCGAACTCACGACCCCGCTCGACGCCGAAGACGTGCGCGACCGCCTGAACCGACAGGCTCCGGTCGGGTTGGAGTTCACGTCGGCCGTTGAAATCCCGCTGAAGGCGAGTGCCTTGCCCCGGAGTGTGGTGTACACGCTCGACGTGCCGGCCGACCGCGTCGAACCGGCCCGCCGAATCGCCGACCAGTTGATGGCGTCGGAAAAGGTGTGGGTGGACCGCTACAAGCCCCGCCCGCGGCGGCTGAACGTGCGGCCGTATTTGCGGGGGATCTCAATTGGAACCGGGAACGCAGTGACCGGGTGCGACGCAACCCATCCGGTCACTGCGTTCCCGGTTCTAGCCCTCTCCCTCTGGGTCACGCAATCCGGCACCGCCCGTGCCGACGAACTGCTCAAACTGCTCGGCCTGTTCGACCTGCTCGACACGGGGTTCCTCCTCGCACGCAGCGAACTCGCCCTGCACGACGAAACACCGACCGGACAGACCGATGGTCCGCCGGACGGCCCGCCGGAAACGGCACACCTGGATCACGCCCCGGT
>JANNDF010000727.1:0-3247 GCA_031387445.1 Planctomycetia bacterium | reverse complement strand
CCGCGATCAGCCCGGCCAAGTACGTCACCGCGTCGCCGTTCCGTTCGGCGGCCGACGCCAGCACCGCGTAATCGTTCGCCCGCCGGGCCAGTTCCGACAGCGGCGGGCAGCTCAACTCCTGTTCGCCCACGTCGGCCAAGTTGTCCTTCGCCACGGCCACCGCGTCGGTCAGTCGGTCGAGCCGCAGCAGCAGGTTCACCAGCACCTCGGCCGGCAGGGTGTTGCCCATCTCCTTCGCCGCCGGCAACTTCGCCTTGAAGTGCTCGATGCCCGCCTCGCGGTTGCGATCCGAGACGATGTCCAGGTAGACCTTGTAGTCGGCGTACCCGTCGTCGAACGGCGGGTGCGTGTCGCCGCCTTGCAGGTTGGGCGACAGGTTCACCCCGTACTCGCACAACTGCGCGGCGAGGGCGTGCTCCGGGCACGGCGGCAGGTGCATGGCGAACTGCACGACCGAACTCAGGTGCGACGTGTCGATGTGGTAGGCGTCGTCGGTGAACAGTTCGCCCCGCTCGGCGATGATCTCCCGCACGCTCGCGCCCGCCGGCACGCTCACCCCGCGGGCCGACAGGTCGCCCGTCAGCCGCTCTCGCAGTTGGTCGTACAGCGCCCGCACCAGCCCCTTCACACAGTGGTCGCGCACGTCGGGCGTGCGGCCCAGGTCGGCCCCGCCGACCATCGTGATGGCCGAACAGATGCCGTTCCGGGCGAGCACGATGTCGAACCCCTTCGTCGGGTAGACGCCCTGCTGCCAGGCGATGTCCACCACCGCGTAGGTGTCGTCGTCTTCTCCCGGCGTGTACGCCTCCAGTGCCGCCCGCACCGCTTCCGGCTCGCCGAGCATGCGGAAGAAGCCCCACGCCTTCGCCAACTCGTTCCGCTTCAAGTAAATGTGCCCGACTTCGCGCCCGGCCTCGCGGATGGCCTGTTCGTACTCGGCGTGAACGGAGTCGGGCAGGTCGGCCGCCGGGCCGGTGGGGAACGGCGAGACGCCCAGTTGCACCCGCTTCTTCAACAGCAGCGCGTAGAAGAGTGCTTGGTAATCACCGGCCTCGCGCAACTGGTCGCACAACTTGTCGGCGGCGGCGTGCGGGCCGGCGGCGGAGAGTTCGTCTTTCAGCGTGGCGAAGGTGGTCATGGCGGAAGCCGGTCATAGGGAAACGGCCCGCCCGAAGTGGGGCGAGCCGTTCTGTTGTAGCCGGCCTCTGTGAGGCCGGTCGAAACCGGGGTCGCAGACCCCGGCTACAGAATTACAGGTGGGCCGAAATCACTCGCGCCAGGTCGTCCGCCCGGATGACCCCGACGTGCTCGAACACCGGCTTGTCGCTCCCCTTGAAAATGAGGATGCGGGGGATGGTGTTCACGTCGTACTTGACGGCCAGGTCGGGGTTCTCGTCCACGTTCACCTTACCCACCTTCACCTTGCCGGCGAACTGGTCGGCCACCTTGTCCACTTCCGGGGCAAGTTGGCGGCACGGCCCGCACCAGGGGGCCCAGAAGTCGGCCACCACCACCCCGCTCGACACCGTGCTGTCCCAGGTGTCGGCGGTGAATTCCACCACGTTCGGGCTTGCCATCTGGCACCTCTTGTCTCGGGGCGAGTGTCCGAGTGCGGGTATTGTACCCGACGCCCCCGGATTCGGAATTGCTGTGTCCGATTTACGATACCCGTCGCCGTCTGCCACCTTTCGCGGCGCCAACACCGGCCGGAAAATCCGTTATGCTGAGTACAGCCCGCCGAGGGACGGAACCGTGCGTACACCACTTCCCGCCGCCCTGATCGTCAGTCTGGTCGTCGCACTACCGGCGTCGGCCCAGTGCTTTGCCCCCGTATGCGGGTGGGGGTTCGGCGGACCGGGCGTTCACTTCGGCGGGTGGGTCAGACCTGTGTGGGGGTTCGGCTACGGCTACAGCTACTCGGCCGTGTACGTGAACCCGTGGGTGGTCGCACCGCCGCTGGTGGCCGTGCCGTTGCGACCGACACCGGGCGTGTTCACTCTGGCGGACGACGTGCAGACGAGCGGGGGTGTCGATCTGGCCGCGCTGCGGCAGAAGATGGCGCGGGAGCAAGAGGCGGAGCAACGGGCGAAGGCGAACGTGGCCGCGGCGGTGAAGGCGGGCGAGTTCGTGGTGTTCGAGCCGGGCAAAGCACCGCCGAAGCGGGCCGAGGTGCCACCCCAGCAAGTGCCCGACGCCCCCAAGCCGGCACCGCCGACCGACCCGAAGGCCATCGCCCGGTTGCACCTGCAACGGGGGCACACCGCCTTCGACGCCGGCGAACTCGGGCGGGCGACCGAGCGGCTCGCCACCGCGATTGCCGCCGACCCGACGCTGGGCGAAGCGCACTTCAACCTGGTTCAGGTGCGGATCGCCCGCGGGCAGTACGCCGAGGCGATGGACGCCATCCGCGACGGGATGAAGCGGGTGCCCAACTGGGACGACGCCCGCTTCCGTGCCGACGAGTTGTACCTCGCTCACCCGAGGCGGTTGGCGGCCGACGTGGCCGACCTGAAAGCGGCGACGGACGCGAACCCGACCGACGGCACGCTCGCGTTTCTGTACGCCCACCACCTGTGGTTCGCTGGCGACAGGGCGAAGGCGAAGGAACTGTTCGGCACGCTCGCCGGCAAGCTGAAAGAGAAGGACTGGGTGGAGGCGTTCGTAAAGTTGGTGCCGCCTGCCGGGCGGCACTCGATCACAGTGCCGCCCGGCAGGCGGCACCTACACATTGCAGGTCGCGTTCTCGGCCGACCCCTTCTCCCGCTTGCCGCTCGCCCACCGCAGCGCCGCCGCCGCCATCCCCTTCAGCGACTCTTTCCGCCGACCGCCCCACGCCAGCCCGCGGGCGTACCACCGCGCGGCCGTTCGCGGCTCGCTCGGCCGCATCACATACCCGAGCGTGTTGCAGGTGGACGCGAACCCTTCGGCCGCCACCCCCGCGGGCACCGCCGACTGGTGCCGCGTCATGATGGAAATGGCCGTCGCCACGCGGTCGGCGAGCTTCTTCGACAGGTTGCCATGTCCGGTGCGGTAAAGCACGAGCGGCTCACCGACGCACGCGAACTGCCAGTGCCGCGCCACCCGCAGCCACAGGTCGTAGTCGATGGCCAGGTCGAACTCGGGGTCGAACCCGCCGACCTGATCGAACACGCCGCGACGGACCACGACCGACGAGAAGCAGACGGGGTTGTTGAGGAACAGGTTGTTGAGCCGCGAGGCATCGCCGAGCGCGTCGGGCCGTGACGCG
>JANNDF010000721.1:0-17288 GCA_031387445.1 Planctomycetia bacterium | reverse complement strand
CCCGCCGCTCGCCCATACCTGCCTCTCACCCCTGCACGACGGCCTTCGACGCCGACGCGATGTAGTCGCGGTTCAGTTGGGTGATGTACTCGGTGCTGATGCTCTTCGGGCAGGCGGCCTCGCACTCGCCGTAGAAGGTGCAGTGCCCGAAGCCCTCCTTGTCGTGCGTCTGCACCATCACCTTCACCCGCTGCAACCGCTCCGGCTGGCCCTGCGGGAGCGAACCGAGGTGCCCCACCTTCGCCGATACGAACAGCATCGCACTCGCGTTCGGGCAGGCCGCCACGCACGCCCCGCAGCCGATGCACTCGGCCGCGTCCATCGCACGCTCCTGCATCGGCTTGGCCACCGGCAGGCAGTTCCCGTCCGGCGTGCCGCCGGTGTTCACGCTCACGAACCCGCCGCTCTGGATGATGCGGTCGAACGCGGTGCGGTCCACCACCAGGTCGCGGATGACCGGGAACGCCCCGGCCCGCCACGGCTCGACGGTGATGTCGGCTCCGTCCGGGAAGCTCCGCATGTGCAACTGGCAGGTGGTCGCCCCGCGCTCGGGACCGTGCGCCTGGCCGTTCACCATCATGCTGCACGACCCGCAGATGCCCTCGCGGCAGTCGTGGTCGAAGGCGATCGGCTCCTTGCCGTCCCGCTGGAGGCGTTCGTTCAGGATGTCGAACATCTCGAGGAACGACATGTCCCCGGTGATGCCGTCGACGGCGTGGGTTTCCATCTGGCCGGCGGCGGTGCGGGAAGATTGCCGCCACACGTGCAACGTAAATTTCATTTCCGTTGGTCCCTAGTCATGAGTCATTGGTCATCAGTCACCAGCAGCCGGTGCCATCGGCGGCGGTCCAAGTGACTAGTGACTCATGACTAATCACTGATGACCGGAGAGGTTACTTGTAACTGCGCACCGAAGGCTTGATGGTCTCGTAGTTCATCGGCTCGGCGTGGCGGGTGGGGTCTTTGCCGATGCCGTTGTACTCCCACGCGGCGGCGTGCAGGAAGTGCTCGTCGTCCCGCTTGGCCTCGCCGTCCGGGTACTGGTACTCCTCGCGGAAGTGCCCGCCGCACGACTCGTTGCGGGTGAGGGCGTCCAGCGTCAGCAGTTCGCCGAAGTCGAAGAAGTCGGCCACGCGGCCGGCTCGCTCGAGGGCGACGTTCAGCGACTCGCCGGTGCCCGGCACGGTCACGCTCTTCCAGAACTCGTCGCGGAGTGCCCGAATCTTGCCGAGCGCCGCCTCGCAGCTCTGTTTGGTGCGGCTCATGCCGACGTTCTCCCACATGATGTGGCCGAGTTCGCGGTGGAACTCGGTCGCCGGCTTGCGGCCGTTCACGCCGAGCAGTCGCTTGACCTGGGCGTTCACGTCGGCTTCGGCGGCCTTGAACTCGGCGGCGTCGGTCGGCCGGCGGTCCTGCTTGGTGCTGGCGAAGTAGTTGCCGAGGGTGAACGGCAGCACGAAGTAGCCGTCGGCCAGCCCCTGCATGAGGGCCGACGCCCCGAGGCGGTTGGCCCCGTGGTCGCTGAAGTTCGCTTCGCCGAGCACGAACAGCCCGTCCACGTTGCTCATCAGGTGGTAGTCCACCCACAGCCCGCCCATCGTGTAGTGCAACGCCGGGTAAATCCGCATCGGCCGCTGGTAGGCGTTCTCGGCGGTGATCCGCTCGTACATGTCGAACAGGTTGCCGTACTTCGCGCGGATCTTCGGCTCGCCCTGCCGCTTGATGGCATCCGCGAAGTCCAGGTACACTCCCCGCCCGCCGGGGCCGACCCCGCGGCCGTCGTCGCACGCCCGCTTGGCCGCCCGGCTACTCACGTCGCGGGGTGCGAGGTTGCCGTAGCTCGGGTAGAGGCGTTCGAGGATGTAGTCGCGGTCGGCTTCGGGGATGTCGTTCGGGTGCTTCTGGGCGTCGGCCGGGTTCTTCGGTGCCCACACGCGGCCGTCGTTGCGGAGGCTCTCGCTCATCAGGGTGAGCTTCGCCTGGTGGTCGCCGGCCACCGGGATGCAGGTCGGGTGAATCTGCGTGTAGCACGGGTTGGCGAACGCGGCCCCGCGCTTGTAGGCGCGGTAGGTGGCCGACACGTTGCACCCGTTCGCGTTCGTGCTCAGGTAGTACGTGTTGCAGTAGCCGCCGGTGGCGAGCACCACGGCGTCGGCGTTGAACGACTCGATCTTGCCGCTTTCCAGGTGGCGAATCACGATGCCGCGGGCGCGGCCGTCGATCACCACCAGGTCGAGCATCTCGGTGCGGGGGTACATCTTGATGTTGCCGGCGGCGATCTGCCGGGCCATCGCCTGATACGCGCCGAGCAGCAGTTGCTGGCCGGTCTGCCCGCGGCAGTAGAAGGTGCGCGAGACTTGCGCGCCGCCGAAGCTGCGGTTGTCCAGCAACCCGCCGTACTCGCGGGCGAACGGCACGCCTTGCGCCACGCACTGGTCGATGATGTTCACCGACACTTCGGCGAGGCGGTGGACGTTGCTCTCACGGGCGCGGAAGTCGCCGCCCTTGATGGTGTCGTAGAAGAGCCGCCACACGCTGTCGCCGTCGTTCTGGTAGTTCTTGGCGGCGTTGATGCCCCCCTGGGCGGCGATGCTGTGCGCCCGCCGGGGCGAGTCCTGGAAGCAGAAGGCCTGCACCTCGTAGCCCAACTCGGCGAGTGTGGCGGCAGCCGCCCCGCCGGCCAGCCCGGTGCCGACGACGATCACGCGGAACTTCCGCTTGTTGGCGGGGTTGACGAGCTTCTGGTCTTTCTTGAAGTTCTCCCACTTCTGCGGGAGCGGCCCCGAGGGCACGCGGGCGTCGAGTTTCATGAGAGGTGTCTTGGTTTGGTGAACCCCGGCAGTCATGCCGGGGGTTGTTGGTTCCGTCACCCTTGGCATCACTGCCGGGGTTCGCCCGATCACAGCACCGGCTTGGCCCAGCCGAGCCACACGCCCATTACGATGACCATGTTGCCGGCGAAAATGGCTGTCGCCACGCCCCAGCCGAGCCACTTGGCCGCTGGTGTAAATCGCTTGCCCACCAGCCCGAGCGTTTGCAGCCCGCTCTGGATGCCGTGGCTCAGGTGGACGAGCAGCAGCGCCTGACTGAGGATGTAAATGACGCACACCCACGGCTCGGTGAACCCGGCGATCACCATGCTGTACACGTCGTGCCGGCCGTCCGCGTCGTGCAGGCTCATGTAGTTCTGGGCGACCCCGTTCACGCTCACCTCGTGCGCCCACCCGAATGTGTAGTGGGCCAGGTGGAAGACGGTGAACAGCAGGATGACGACGCCCGTCCAGAGCATCGTCTTGGCGGCGACGCTCGCCTGTGCCGTCCGCTTCACCGTGTACCCGATCGGCCGCGCCTCGCCCGCCTTCGCCCGCAACCGCAAGGCGAGGAACAGGTGCGTGACGAACAGGGCGAGCAGCCCACCGCGGGCGATCCAGATGAGCGCACCGAGGTCGTACTTGAGGAACGCGGCGTACTTGTTGAGGTGCTCTTGCGAGTCGAACGAGCGGGCGTGTTCGGCCACGTACTTCGACTGCGCGGGGGTGTCGTCCGGGTACTTCTCGGCCGCCTTCGCCTGCGCGTGCTTCGTCGCCTCCGCGGTCGGCGGCTCGAACCCCGGCAGCACCTTCAGGTTGCCGATCATGTGGAACACGAGGAAGCCGACCAGCAGCAGCCCGGTCAGGCCGACCAGAATCTTCTGCCCGACGGTGCTGGCGAGGTACGTCTTCGCCCACACGGACGGGGTGTTGCCGGCGGCGTACACCCGCGGGCCTTTGGGGTTGATCGCGGCGGTGCTCATAGTAACTCGGGCGGAGAGCGGACGGCGTACCGTCATCCTAGACTTTGCGCCATACGCCGACCACACATCGCAATGTGAACCGTCAGGCCGGACGGATGAGCAACTGGTAGTCGTCCGGCGCGACACTGGCGAACACCTCCGCATAGGTGTCGGCGAGCGGCAGGGGCACGTACACCTCTTCGGACAGGAACAGCGGCACCGGCGGGAACTCGTCGCCGACGGCGAGCGCGTTCGCGTACAGGTCGATGACCGCCCCAGCATGGAACGAGTCGGCCGCCAGCGGCTTGTCCGGCGAGAACGGGTAGTCGTTGCCGTTCACCGCACTCCAAATCGCCCCGCCCAGCCCGACCGGGGTGAACTTGTTCGGCGGCAGGATGTCGAGGTGAACGACGTGAATGCCGGCGTCGAGCGCGGCTTTCGCTTTGCCGACATACGCGGCCACGTTCTCCGGCCGGTCTTTATTCGCCGCCGACGCCAACTCGATGAGCGCCACAATCCGCTTATTCCCCACTTGCCGGACGACGACGTTACTCCGCCGGGCGGGGATGGCCCGGAGCTTTGCCCCCGCGACAGGCGGCAGAGTTGCCACCGCAACGCCCCCGGACGGACGGTGCCCGGACGGATGGCCGTTCGTCGGGTTCGTGGGAGTCGGCGGGAGGGTGAGGGTCAGCAGGTCCGATTCGAACCGGCCGAAGTGCCGCTCGAAGTGGGCGAAGTACCCTTCGGGGAGCAATCCGGTGTTCAGCCGCAGCCGCAGTTGAGCGAGCCACGCCTGATGGAAGTCGTGGAACGAGGCGTCTTCGACGCGGGACCAGTCATGAATCGGCATGGCGCACCTCCGTGCGGCCATTCTACCCGCCGAAGTCGTACACAGTCACCGCCACCCCGCGGGCGGTCAAGTGCTGCTGCACCAGCGGTTCCACCTGTTCCCACTTGCCGCCGGCCAGCCCGCACCCGATCCGCGGCATGTGGACCGACGCCTTGGTGGCGACCGCGTGGTCGCCCACCTTCGCCAGCCCCGCCGAGATCGCCTCGTAACGAATCGGTGGGCCTTTCGACCCCTTCTTGATACCGCGTTGGCCGATCAGGTTGGCGACGACGATATCGGCCCGCACCGGCACGAACTG
This sequence comes from Planctomycetia bacterium, assembly GCA_031387445.1. GTDB lineage: Bacteria > Planctomycetota > Planctomycetia > Gemmatales > Gemmataceae > JALHQU01. Next base: position 12,368 of record JANNDF010000721.1, on the reverse strand, counting down.
CACCGCCCCGAGCGCGAACCCGGCGGCCGCCCCGACCTTGTGCCACACCCGGTATTCGGCCTCCGGCTCCAGCCACCGGGCGGAGAGCGCCAGCACGAATCCGGCGCCCCAACTGCCGATGTCGTTGCAGCAGTGGACGATCACCTTCGGGCCGGACGCCTGCGGGCTGGTGGCGTCCCCCTGGATGTACCGAATGGTCGACATGACGAGACTCCGGATTGGGGAAGGGGAGAGGTTGTACCCTGCGGAGTCGTCAGACACGATGTGCGTGGGAGGTGTTCGCGTGACCGATCAAGAACCGCCGGCGAAACGCCCCCCGCGGGTGCGGCTCTGGCTCGTCAGTCTGCTGCTGTTCGCGGTCGGGTTCACCGGCAAGCTGGTGCTGGAAGCTCAACCCGGTGCGGCGGACGGGTACATCGTCACGATGCTGTGGCAGATGGGCTGGTACGCGGCCGGGCTGGTGGTGTGGTTCTGGTGGGCCAGCACCCGACCCACTGAAGAGAAGGTCGGGTGCTGGGTGGGGGCGGTGCTGATCGCGTTCGCGGGGTTGGCCGTGCTGTCGTCCAGCCCGAAGTAGATGCCCAGTGCGTCACTCGCAACAGTGCCAGACGAATCCGCCCTCACGCGTCGTTCGTCATCGCGGCCGGCTCATTCCACCCCACGGAATCAGTTGACCTCACTCCTTCATTCGGTACACTAATCCCGCTCTGCCGAACTCCCCCGCCATGCCGGGCGTCCGACCGCCCGCGACCCTACAACCCGCACCAACCCACCCGACGCCCCGGCACGGAACTTTTACCCCGGCCGAACAGTCGAACTGGTTATCATTGGGTTTGCCCCGGCCGACCGCGTGGGCCAAACTGCTTCGCCCACCCCGCCCCGCTTCTCGATCCGTTCCAACAGTCCCCACCCTCCCGACCCGGAGTGCCGCTGATGTCCCGCTTTTGCCTCGGTTCGCCGCTCGACCGCCGCATGTTCCTGCACGTCGGGGCGGTGGGCGCCCTCGGCCTGACGCTCCCGCAGTTCCTCCGCCTGCAATCGCTGCAAGCGGCCGACGCGGCGCCGGCGAAGAAGGGGCCGAAGGCCGAGAGCCTGATTCACATCTTCCTGCCGGGCGGGGCGGCCCACCAGGAGAGTTGGGACCCGAAGCCGAACGCCCCGATCGAGTACCGCGGCGAGATGGCCCAGGTGAAGACCAACGTGGAAGGGGTGCTGCTGAACGAGTGCCTGAAAGAGACGGCGAAGGTGACGGACAAGATCACCATCTGCCGCAGCATGACGCACGGCGAGGCGGCCCACGAGCGCGGCACGCACAACATGTTCACCGGCTACCGGCCCAGCCCGGCCCTCACCTTCCCGAGCATGGGCAGCGTGGTGGCGCATGAGCTGGGCGTGCGGAACAACCTGCCGCCGTACGTGGCCGTCCCGACCATGCCGACGAACTACGCCGGCAGCGGGTATCTGAGCAGCGCCTACGCCCCGTTCAGCCTGGGCAGCGACCCGGCCAACGGCGGGTTCAAGGTGCAAGACCTGACCCTGCCGGGCGGGGTGAGTGAAGACCGCTTCAACACCCGCCGCGGGCTGCTCGACACGGTGAACGAGCACTTCAAGGCGAAGGAGAAGTCGGACAACCTGGACGCGATGGACACCTTCTACCAGCGGGCCTACGGTCTGATCAGCAGTGAGAAGGCCCGCGACGCCTTCGACATCAACAAGGAAGACGCCAAGCTCCGCGACACCTACGGCCGCAACGCGGCGGGCCAGCGGCTGCTCATGGCCCGCCGGCTGGTGGAGGCGGGCGTGCGGTTCGTCACCCTCACCTACGGCGGGTGGGACCTGCACAACGGCATCGCCGGCGGGACGAAGAACCAACTGCCGCAACTCGACCAGGCGTTCGCCGCCCTCATCAACGACCTGAACGCCCGCGGCATGCTGGACAAGACGATGGTGATGATCTCCAGCGAGTTCGGCCGCACCCCGAAGATCAACGCCACGGCCGGCCGCGACCACTGGCCGAAGGTGTTCAGCGTGGTACTCGCCGGCGGGGGCATCAAGAAGGGGTCCGTGTACGGGAAGAGCGACGCCACCGCGAGCGAACCGGACGAGGACGGGCTGACGGTCGAGGACCTGGCGCAGACGGTGTACCAGTGCCTGGGCATCGACGCGACGAAGAAGCTGATGTCGCCCGGCGACCGGCCGATCGACATCGTCCGCGAAGGGCACGTCCGCAAGGAACTGCTGGCGTGAGCAGTCGGGCAGTGAGCCACAGAGGTCACAGAGAACACAGAGTTCACCAAACACAGAGGGACTGAAGTATGCTTGGCACGAGTTGCGACATTTCTCGGCGGTTCTTCACTCTGTGTTCTCTGTGTTCTCTGTGGCTATTAATTCCGAACTCCAATGCCGCCTCGCCCGTGCTGTCCGGCATCAGCCCGGCGGGGGCGCAGCGGGGCACCGAGGCCGTCGTCACGTTCAGCGGCGCGCGGCTGACCGACGCACAAGAGGTGCTGTGCTACCAGATCGGCCTCACGGTCAAGAAGTTGGCGGTGGTGAACGACACCACCGTCAGCGTCACTTTCGCCATCGCCGCCGACTGCCGGCTTGGCGAGTTCCTGCTCCGCGTCCGCACCGCGTCGGGCGTCTCCGACGCCCGCACGTTCTGGGTCGGCGCGCTGCCGACGGTGGACGAGAAGGAGCCGAACAGCGAGTTCGCCACCCCGCAGCCGATTGCCTTGAACAGCACCGTTCACGGGTCGCTCGGCGGGGAGGACGTGGACTACTTCGTGGTGGACTGCAAGAAGGGGCAGCGGCTGAGCGTGGAAGTGGAAGGCATGCGGCTCGGGCGGGCCTTCTGGGATCCGTTCGTCGCCATCCTGAACGACAAGCGGTTCGAGTTGGCCACGTCGGACGACAGCACGCTGACCATGCAAGACGGCCGGTGCAGCGTCATCGTCCCGGCCGACGGCAAGTACACGGTGATGATCCGTGAGGCGTCGTTCGGCGGCGGGCCGGTCTACCGCCTGCACGTCGGCACGTTCCCGGTGCCCACGGCCGTCATCCCGAGCGGCGGCAAGCCGGGCGAGGAGATCGAGTTCACGTTCCTCGGCGACCCGGCCGGCCCGCTCAAGCAGAAGATCAAGCTGCCGGCGACGGCGGATGAGAACTTCCGCCTGCACGCCGTCACGCCCGATGGCATCGCCCCGACCGGGTTCAGGTGCCGCGTGATCGACCTGCCCGGCGTGACCGAAGACGGCAACAACATCGACGTGGCGAAGGCGTTCGCGGGCACCGCACCGGGGGCGTTCCACGGCGTGATCGCCCAGCCGGGGCAGAACAAGTTCTTCAAGTTCCCCGCGAAGAAAGGGCAGGCGTTCGACATCCAGTGTTACGCCCGGCGGCTCGGCTCGCCGCTCGACCCGGTCATGCACATCCAGCAAGTGGGCGGGGCGTACATCACCGGCAACGACGACGCCGGCGGGCCGGACAGCGGCTTCCGGTTCACCGCCCCGGATGACAAGGAGTACGCCGTCTACGTCCACGACCACCTGCGGAAGGGCGGGCCGGACTACTTCTTCCGCGTCGAAGTGACGCCGGTCGCCGCCGCCACGAGCGTGAGCATCCCGAAGGTGGACGGGAACAACGTGAGCAACCAGGACCGGCAGAACGTGACCATCCCGAAGGGCGGGCGGTATGCCACCCTGTTGAACGTGCAGCGGGCGGATTGGGGCGGGCCGGCCAACCTGACCTTCCCCGGCCTGCCGGCGGGCGTGACGCCGGTGATGGATGTCGTCGATCCCGGCTTCGGCACGATGCCGGTGGTGTTCGAGGCCAAGGCCGACGCAGCCCACGCCGGCGGGTTGCTCGACTTCGCCGCGAACCCCGTGGACGCGAACGTGAAGGCGCTCAGCCGCGTGCGGCTCGACGTGAACTACAACATCGGGCTGAACAACACCCCGTTCCACCGGCACTTCACCGACCGCATCGCCGTCGCGGTGACGGACGCCGCCCCGTACTCGATTGAAGTCATCGAGCCGAAGGCCGGCATCCCGCAGAACGCCGCCTACAACTTGCGGATCGTGGCCAAGCGCGACCCGGCGTTCAAAGGGCCGATCACGGTCTACCCGCTGTTCACCCCGCCCGGCATGGGCATCGCCGGCAGTGCGGTCATTCAACCCGACCAGACCGAAACGACCCTGTACGTGAATGCCGCCCCGACCGCCGCCGTGCGGAAGTGGAAGACGGCCGTGACCGCCGTGGCCGACGCCGGCAAAGGCCCGGTGTGGACGAGTTCGCAGTTGTTCACACTCGAAGTCGTTCCGCCGATGGTGGCCATCGCCCAGGAGCGGACGGCGATGGAGCAGGGGGCGGCAGGGCAGGTGTTCGGCAAACTGACCGTGGCCACGCCGTTCGTCGGCGAAGCCGTCGTGAAGTTGATCGGCGTGCCGGTGAAGGTGACGGCCCCGGACGTGAAGATCAACAAGGACAGCAAGGAGTTGACGTTCGCCGTGACGACCGACAAGACCTCGCCGGCCGGCAAGCACGGCACCTACCTGCAAGTGGTGATCGTTCACAACGGCGAGACGCTGGTGCAGAACGCCGGCGGGGGCGAACTGCGGATCGACGTGCCGCTGCCGCCGAAGGTGGCCGTCGCCCCGCCGGTCGCTCCGAACCCAGCGACCCCGGCCCCGCCGATGCCACCGGCCAAGCCACCGGAGAAGCGGCTGACGCGGCTGGAGCAACTGCGACTCGAACAGGAGGAGAGGGAGAAGGCCGCCAAGGGCACTCCGGCACCGGCACCGACCCCGCCGCCGGCTGCTCCGACACCACCACCGGCCACGACGCCCCCGCCGAAACCACCGGAGCCGAAGAAGTGAGGCCGCTGCTGCTGACACTGCTGGTGCTGGTGGCCGTGTCGGTGTGCACGTCGGCATTCGGCGTTCTCTACGGTGGAGTAACGGTTGGTGTGCCGTACCAGGATGCGACGCCGGCGCAGTTGGCGGAACAACATCACCACTCCGGCGTGTTCGACTGGTTGATGATGGGAGCGGGGTTGATGTGGCTGGTGACGTTCGGCGCGGCGGTGGGGCTGGGCGTGTGGTGGGTGGTGACCCGGAAGCGGACCCGACCGGAGGAGAAGCCATGAGCGTTACCGAAGTGTTCGCGGCGGCTTTAGGGATGCCGAAAGACTCTCGCCTCGCTCTCCGCGAAGCGTTGGATCAGTCGCTCGCGGAAGAGGCGGACGACGCGCTGGAAGCCGAGTTGGAACGTCGCTGGCAAGAGTTCCAGAGTGGCGTGTCCCCCGGCATCCCGGCCGAGGAGGTCTACCGCCAGCTCCGGGCCGAGTTCAGGAAGCCGGCATGACCATCGACTACGCCCCGGCCGCACTCGACGAGTTGCGCCGCAACATGGCTTATTACGAAGGCAAGCAGCCGGGGTTGGGGAACGACTTGTTGGATGAGGTGGAAGCGGTGGTCGCGGGCATCGCCCGGTCCCCGAACAGTTACCCGGAGTTCCGCCGTAGCGGACGCCGCAAGGCCCGCCTGAACCGCTTCCCGCACACGGTGTACTTCGCCCCCCTCCCGAACGGCAACATTTGGGTTGCTGCCATTCGGGGTGACGGTCAGAACGATTCCTGGTTGACACGACAGCCCGCAGACCCCGCGTGAGGTCGCCCCAGGAGGAGCCCCCCCGGCGCGTACGCCGCCCCACCCGTCCCGGTGACCGCCCCACATGGGAACCCTCCGCTTGTTGCTCGCCGTGGCGGTGGTCATTTATCACGCCGGGCCGCTGTTCGGGCTGAGGCTGGTGGAAGGCTGGGTGTCGGTGCAGATGTTCTTCGTGATCTCCGGGTTCTACATGGCCCTGGTGCTCACCGAGAAGTACACCCCGGAGCGGCTGCCGCGGTCGCGGTCGCGTTTCTACCTGAGCCGGCTCCTGCGGCTGTATCCGGGGTTCGTGGCGGTCACGGTCGGCACGCTCGGGTTGATCGCCGTCACCCGCCTGACGGCCGGCGAGTGGCCCGACCCGAAAATGGGCGAGGCGTGGGAGCGGCTCGGACCGTGGGCGGTACCGGTGCTGGCGTCGAACGTCACACTGGTCGGGCAGGACGTGGTGCAGTGGTGGGACGTGACCGCCGACGGCCGCTGGCGGTGGTTGCAGTGGACCGGGGCGGCCGGGCCGGACGGGGCGGTCGGCCTGGAACACGCCATGTTCGTGCCGCAGGCGTGGTCGGTCGGGTGCGAGTTGTGGTTCTACCTGCTCGCCCCGTGGCTGGTGCGGCGGCGGACCTGGGTGCTGGTCGGGCTGGCGGTGGTCAGCCTTGGCATCCAGTTGGGGCTGAAGCGGGCGGGGTATCAGCCCGGCGTGTTCGCCCCGGCGCAAGTGTGCTTCTTCGTGGCCGGGATGCTCGGCTACCGGCTGGGGAAGCGGTGGGCTTGGTGGTCGCACCCGGCGGTCGGGTGGGCGGCGTTCGGCCTGATCGTTGCGGGCGTGGTGGCGGCCCCGTGGTGCGAGAGCGGTGTGTACCACGCCGGACTGTACGCGGGGCTGGCGGTCGGGTCGTACCCGCTGTTCAAGCTGACCGCGAGTTGGAAGTGGGACCGCCGGGTGGGCGAGTTGTCGTACCCAGTGTACCTGGTTCACCTGGCCGTGCTGTGGGCGGTGAAGTGGACGGCGGCGAGGTGGGGATTGGAGTGGTCGTCGGGCGTGGTGCTGGCGATCTCGCTCGGGCTGGCAGTGGTGCTGTACCTGTTGGTGGATCGGCCGTGTGACCTGTTCCGGCGACGGTTCGCCGAGCGGCCGACGGACTCAACTACCCGGATCGCGTGAGGGCGTCACCGTGCGTTTGCTGACTTCGCTCCTGTTGCTTGTCGCCATCTCTCCGGTGTTCGGGCAGACGCCGCCCGCCCCCGCGCCGACCACCCCACCGGCCCCACCGCCGATGGCAAAGCCGGCCCAGCCGCCCGCGGTCACGCCCCCGGCTCCTCCGGCCCCGGCTCAGCCGACACCGACGCCGACTCCGGTCGTTCCGCCGCCCGCGCCCGCTCCGGCGTTCAAACTGGCCGTCTACCCGCCGGACGTGAACCTCGAAACCTCCCGCGACTTCCAGTCGCTGGTGGTGCAGGCGACGTTCCCCGACGGGCTAACCCGCGACGTGACGGCCGAGGCGGTCATCACGTCGGCCAACCCCGCGTTCGCGGTCGTTGACAAGGCCGTGTGCAAGCCGGTGGCCGACGGCATCACCGAACTGGTGGTCGCGTTCGGCGGGCAGTCGCAGAAGGTGCCGGTGAAGGTGACGCAGGCCAAAGCGGATCGGCCCATCTCGTTCAAACTCGACGTGATGCCGGTGTTCATGCGGGCCGGGTGCAACCAGGGCGGGTGTCACGGGGCCGCCCGCGGGAAGGACGGCTTCCGCCTGAGCCTGTTCGGCTTCGACCCCGACGGCGACCACTACCGCCTGACCCGCGAACTGAACGGCCGGCGGATCAACCTCGCCACCCCCGCCGACTCCCTGCTGATGGAGAAGAGCACCGGGGCCGTGCCGCACACCGGCGGCAAGAAGATGGAGAAGGGCGACCACCTGTACACCGCCCTCCTGCGGTGGCTCGAAGCCGACTGCCCGAAGGACGCCGACGCCGTCGCCACCCCGACCGGCGTGGAAATCTTCCCGCCCGGCGCGGTGCTCGACGGCAAGGACAGCAAGCAGCGGCTGGTGGTGCGGGCGAAGTACAGCGACGGCACCGACCGCGACGTGACCACCCTGACGCTGTTCATGACGAACAACGAGACCTCGGCCAAGATCGCTCCGGACGGCGACGGCACCGTGACGGCCGGCGAGCGTGGCGAGGCGTTCGTGATGGCCCGGTTCGCCACCTACACCGTCGGCGTGCCGTTCATCGTCCTGCCGAAGGGGTTGCAGTTCACCTGGCCGAACGCGCCGGTGAACAACTACATCGACGACCTCGTTTACGCCAAGTTGAAGAAGCTCCGCATCGAGCCGAGCGGCACCTGCGACGACGGCACGTTCGTCCGCCGCCTGTACCTCGACGTGCTCGGCCAACTGCCGACGCAGGAGGAGTACGCCAAGTTCATCGTGTCCACCGTGCCCACCAAGCGCGAGGTGCTGGTCGACGAACTGCTCGACCGCAAAGAGTTCGCCGAACTGTGGGTGCTGAAGTGGTCGGAGTTGTTGCAGATCCGCAGCAGCAACGAGGTGTCGCCGAAGGCGATGCTGCAATACTACGGCTGGCTGGAAGGCAAAATCGCCAAGAACGTGCCGACCAACGAGTGGGTGAAGGAACTGCTCTCGGCCAACGGCGGCACGTTCAAGAACCCGGCGACGAACTACTACCAGATCGAGCGGGACATCATCAAAGTCACGGAGAACGTGGCCCAGGTGTTCATGGGCATGCGGGTGCAGTGCGCCCAGTGCCACAACCACCCGTTCGACCGCTGGACGATGGACGACTACTACGGGTTCGCCAGCTTCTTCACGCAGATCGGCCGCAAGGGGGGCGACGACCCCCGCGAGCAGATCGTGTTCAACAGCGGCGGCGGGGAGATCAACCACCCGGTGAAGGGCAGACCGATGCCGGCCAAGTTCCTCGGCGGGGCCGCCCCGGACGTGACCGGCAAGGACCGCCGCACGGCGCTCGCCGACTGGCTGGCGTCCGCCGACAACCCGTACTTCGCCAAGAACCTGTCGAACGTGGTGTGGAGCCACTTCTTCGGTCAGGGCATCATCAGCGAAGTGGACGACGTGCGGATTAGTAATCCCGCCAGCAACGCCGAACTGCTCGACGCGCTGGCCAAGAAGTTCACCGAGTACAAGTACGACTTCAAGAAACTGGTCCGCGACCTGTGCCTGAGCGCCGCATATCAGCGGAGCACCACCGCCACGGCCAGCAACGCCGGCGACACCCGCAACTTCGCCCGCGGGCCGATCCGCCGCATCCGCGCCGAGACGATGCTCGACATCATCACCCAGGTGACGGACACGAAGAACAAGTTCCCCGGCCTGCCGCTCGGCAGCCGGGCGGTGCAGATCGCCGACGGCGGTACGAGCAACTACTTCCTCACCACCTTCGGCCGGCCGATGCGGGAGACGGTGTGTTCGTGTGAAGTGCGGCTGGAGCCGACGCTGAGCCAGAGCCTGCACCTGATGAACGGCAGCACCGTGGAGCCGAAGATTCAATCGGGCGGGCTGGTGGCGAAGATGCTGAGCGAGAAGAAGCCGCCGGCGGCGATCATCGAGACGATGTACCTGCGGGCGGTCAGCCGCCCGCCGACCCCCGCCGAGTACGCCAAACTGCTGGCCGTGGTGGACAAGGCGACGGACAAGAAGCAGGCCCTTGAGGACGTGTTCTGGGCGGTGCTGAACTCGCGGGAGTTCATGTTCAACCACTGACGCCGATTGCGGAGTGCGGAACGGGGAGTGCGGAATGTGGGCAGCCCCGTTAGCCGCGAGACAACGCCGAACGCGGCGAACACCCTGGAACCGGGAACGCAGTGACCGGGTGCAGCCCCGAAGGGGCGACGGAGAATAGCCAGGGGTGAAGCGAGCCGCAGGCGAGCGGGAACCCCTGGAACCGACCGTGAGCGGACATGATGAAGCCGCGTGTCGTGAAGTTGATGGCGGATTACGGATGCCACCCGCTGTGGGAGTACGGCGCGGACGGAGACTTGATTGCCACCCCCGACCCGGCCGAATTGCCCTTGGCTCCGAACACGATCAACGAGTTGAAAGCGTGGGCGGCTTGGTTTGATACTTGGGTCGATCTGCGTGACCCGTATGACTCGCGGCGGGTGCTACCCGAAGAGGAGAGGTCGTTCCGAGAGGCCGGTCGGAGTTTGTGGCGAGCGATGCGAGACGAACTCGGGTCGAGTTATCGTGTCCTGTACTTCGAGAGCGGTCGTGTTCTCGAACCCGAGCAGGACGTGCCATGACAGTTGAGGTTGATCTGCCGGACGACGTGGTCGAGATGCTAACCCGCCGCAGCTCGGATGAAGGATTACCACTGGCTGCCAACCTACGGTGGCTGGTCCTTCGCGGGATGGAAGCGGCGGGTGACTACGCCGACGAGGCTACAGCCCTCCGACGCGATTACCCGTACTACGGGCTGAGCGACGACGAAAGCGTCTCGTTCTTTCAGAAGGTTCGTGACGAGGTGTGGCAGGAACGACAGACGCGAACCGAAACCGAATGACACCGGAGAGTTGACCTCATGCCCCGCTTGCTCTTCACCTTGCTCGCCGTCGTCATCGCCCCCGCGGTGGCGCTGGCCGACGCCAAGAACCCCACCTACGACGCCGACGTGCTGCCGGTGCTCAAGCAGCACTGCACGAGTTGTCACGGCGTGGACAAGCAGCGGGGCGGGCTGAAGCTCGACTCCTATGCCGTCCTCAAACAGGGCGGGTCGAGCGGCGAGGTGTTCACGCCCGGCAACCCGGACAAGTCGCGGCTGTACACCATGACGGCGCACAAAGAAGAGCCGGTCATGCCGCCGTCGAAGCAGAAGATCCCGGACGCACAAATCGAGTTGCTCCGTGTTTGGATCGAACAGGGCGGCAAGGAGAACGCCGGCAGCAAGGTGGTGATGCCCGACAAACCGAAGGTGGACATCGGCCTGAAAAGCGTCGGCAAGGGCAAGCCGGAAGGCCCGCCGCCGATGCCGCAGACGGGCAAGTTGAAGGCCGACCCGCTGTCGGTCGCCCGCCGGCCGGGTGCCGTCACTGCGCTGGCCGCGAGTCCGTGGGCACCGCTCGTCGCCGTCGCCGGGCAGAAGCAGGTACTGCTGTACCACGCCGACAGTGGCGACTTCCTCGGCAGCCTGCCGTTCGAACACGGGCAGATCAACAGCCTGAAATTCAGCCGCAACAGCAAGCTGCTGCTCGCCGCGGGCGGTCGGGGGGGGGCGAGTGGCAAGGCCGTACTGTTCAACGTCGAGACGTGCCAGAAGGTCACGGAAGTGGGCATCGAGTCCGACGCCCTGCTCGCCGCCGACATCAGCGCCGACCAGACCATGATTGCAGTCGGGTCGCCGAGCAAGCTCATCCGCATCTACGCCACCGCTGACGGCAAGGTGCTGCACGAGATCAAGAAGCACACCGACTGGGTGACGGCCGTCGAGTTCAGCCCGGACGGGGTGCTGCTCGCCACCGGCGACCGCAACGGCGGGGCGTTCGTGTGGGAGGCGAACACCGCCCGCGAGTTCCACGCCCTCCGCGGGCACACGGCGATGATTACCGACGTGAGTTGGCGGGGCGACTCGAACGCCCTCGCCAGCGGTAGCGAAGACGGCACCGTGAAGCTGTGGGAGATGGACAACGGCACGGCGTTCAAGAGTTGGGCGGCGCACCCCGGCGGCACCGCCGGCGTGAAGTACAGCCACGACGGGCGGCTGGCCAGCACCGGCCGCGACAAGGTCACGAAACTGTGGGACGGCAACGGCACCGCGCTGAAGCAGTTCGAGGCGTTCGCCGACTTGGGACTCAAGGTGTCGTTCAGCCACGACGGCCAGCGGGTGATCGCCGGCGACTGGAGCGGGTCGCTGAAGACGTGGACCGCCGCGGACGCCAAGCTGGTGTCTGCGACCGACACGAACCCACAGCCGGTGGCAGTGCGGATCCAGCAGGCCGAAGCCGCGTTCGCCGCGGCGGACGCGAAAGTGAAGCAGACGCAGGCCGCATTGAACGACGCGAACGCCAAGACCGCCGCCGCACAACAGGCCCACGCCGCCGCGAACGCTCTGGTGGCGAAGATCGCCGCCGAGTTGCCCCAGTTCCAGAAGGCCGTGGCCGATCAGACGGCCGCGCTGAACGCTGCCAAGGCCGCCGTGCCGGTGGCGAAGGCGGATGTGGACAAGCTGACCTCCGCCGGCCCGATGCTGGTGATGACCGAACAGGCGAAGACGGTGGCCGCCACCGCGATGTCGAAGATGGCCGCCGAGGTGCAGGACGCGGCGACTAAGATGCCGGCCAACCCGATGCTGGCCGAGCAGGCGAAGAAGGCGGCCGAGATGGCGAAGGCGGCCCAGGCCGAACTCGCGGCGGCGCAGAAGGCGAAGGCCGACCACGCGGCGGCGCTGAAGGTGGCGACGGACAAGCACGCCGCCGCCGTGAAGCTCGACGCCGACACGACCGCCGCGCTCGCTGCCAGCACGGCGAAGGTGAAGGAACTGACCGCCGCCCAGCCGCCGGCGCAGGCGGCGGTTGCCCCAACGAAAGCGGCGGCTGACGCTGTCGCCGCCACCGTCGCCCCGGCGAAGGTCGCTGCCGACGCCGCCGCTGCCGAGTTCGCCACTGCGAAGGCACGGCTCGACCGCCTGAAGCCGCCCCCGCCCGCCCAGCCGGTGGCGTCTCCGACCCAG
>JANNDF010000712.1:0-4211 GCA_031387445.1 Planctomycetia bacterium | reverse complement strand
GGGGCTGGACCCGCCCGCCGGCCGAACCGCCCGCCGTGCAAGGGCCGAGGCGGTGAGCGGAGACATTCACTCCGCGAACGCGCCGTCACTCGCCGGGCGATACGGCCGCTCCCACTGGAGCAGTTCGATGCGGTTGCCGTCCGGGTCGCGGACGAAGAAGCGATCCGCCGCGGCGATCTTCACCGTTTCGGCGGTCGGGACGCCGAGCGAGCGCATGTGTTCACGGGCGGCGGCGATGTCTTCGACGTGGAAGCAGAAGTGCCGCGGGCTGGGCGTGTCCGGCTGCGGCTTCTGCAGCAGGTGCAGGTATTGTCCGCCTAGGTCGAACCACACGGCGACGAAGTCGAACTCCTTCGGCGGGGTGATCTCGGTCAACCCGAGCACGCCGGCGTAGAACGCCCGCGCCGCCGCGAGGTCGGTGACAAGAACCGTAACGTGGTCGATGTGCGTGACGCGAAGCATGGGGGAAGTGTACTGGCGAGCGGCCCGCGTGAGCGGGCTGTTCCTGGTGAACCGCGGGCGTCAACCCGCGGGTGGCGTTCACCCAGGCGGCTCACGCCGCCGGTTCACCTGAAACAGCGGCCGGACGGCCGCCGCTCGCCCGGCAAAGTCAATTCCCCATGCCGCCCATGAGGTAGCTGCGGAGTTGGATGAAGAGCGTGCTGCACCGCTCCCGCCACACGGGGTCGGCCAGCAGCGACGGGTGGGCCGGGTGGCAGGTGACGTGGATGAGGAGCTGGTTCGGCCGCTTCTGGTCGGGGGTGGTGAACTGTAGGTGAACTTCGATCGGCCCGTTCGCCTTCCGCCCGAACCACTGCGCCTTGCCCACCCGCACCCGCACCTTGCCCGGCGTGCTCTCCAGCACCGCCCCGTCGCAGTCCTGCACGTACCCTTTCAGTTTCATCAGGGCGATGGACTCGGGCATCCACGCCTCCATGCGGAACGGCAGGCCGGGGACGGTGGCCGGCTGGGTGTCGGCGGCGGCCAGGCTGCCGGCCGGGGTGTCCTTGAGCGCCGGATGCCGCGACCCGCTGGGGGTGCCCACCGGCGACGGCCGCGGGGAAGTGTTCGGCACGGACGAGGTGCCCGCCTTGGTCGGCCGCGGGCTTTCGGCCGGCGCCGGGGTCAGGTTGAGCACCTCACCAGACAACGGCGGTTCGGGCGGCAGCGGCGTCAGCCGCATCTTCGACTCGCTCTGCTCCTGGGCCACCCGCAGCGCCTTGGCGAACTCGTCGCCCAGTTCCTTCGCCGACTGCGGGCGGTCGTCCGGGTCTTTCGCCAGGCACTTGCGGATGATCGCCTCCACCGACTTCGGCACCCAACTGCCCAGCCCCAGCGAGGCGAACGTGGGCGGGTCTTCGGTGGCGTGGGCGAGCAGCACGTCCATGCCCGAGTTGCCCTTGTACGGCACCCGCCCGGACAGCAGCTCGAACGCCATGATGCCGACGCTGTACAGGTCGCCGCGGTGGTCCATCGTCTCGCCCCGCACCTGCTCCGGGCAGATGTACGCGGGAGTGCCGACGGCGAAATCGACGCTCGTGTCCGTCACAGGCTGCACTTCGGTGTCGTCGATCAGCTTGGCCAGCCCGAAGTCCATCACCTTGATGCGTTCTTTCGGGGTGTCCGGGTCCACCAGCATCAGGTTGGCCGGCTTCAGGTCGCGGTGGATGATGCCCTCGTCGTGGGCGGCTTGCAGCACCTCGCACAGTTGCATGAGCAGCCGCACCACCCGCGGGGTGGACATCCGCTTCAACTTCTCCAGCAGCTTTTCCAGGTTCCCGCCCTTCACGTACTCCATGACGATGCACGACCCGTCGTCGTTGTTCAGGGCCGCATCGTACAAGGTGACGGCATACGGGTGCTGGAAGCGGGCCATGAGGAGCGTTTCCCGCTGGAACCGCTCGCGGAACTTGGCGTCCTTGGCGATGTGCTCGTGCATCACCTTGACCACCACCTGGCGGCCGAGGTCGGTCTGCTTGGCCAGGTACACGCGGCCCATGCCGCCTTCGCCGAGCAGCCGGTGGATTTCGTACCGTCCGAGAATGGTCCGACCGATCATCGGCGAGTTCCCAATCCGGCCGTAGGGTCCGGTGCGGAACTGTAGTGCGGAAAACGGCGTGAGATCGGGTCTGAGGGGATTTCCGCGCCCGACGGAGAATTGCGGCCGGGGCCGAAGGGGCTGGTCGCAGTGTTGTCCGGTAACGCCACCGGGCACCCGTTAGGGTGCCCGGCGTGTGGGGGAGGTGGTTACTTCTTCTCAGGTGGCGGGGCTTTCAAGTCTTTCTCTTTCTTCGCCCGAATGGCGTCGAGCCTCTTCTGATAGTCCGCGGGAAGTCCGCCGGCGATGGCCGGGATGACCTTGTCGGGGTATTTCACCTGCTCCGGGATGGCCGGGAACAGCTTCTTGATGTCCGCGTCGCTCACGTCCTCCCCATTGTCCAGGTCGTTGAACATCTGGAAGCGGGCGAACTCGTCCCGGTCCCGCTTGTCCTGCCATACTGGCAACTTCCCCTTTGGCCGTCGCAGGATACAAATTTTGACGCAGTAATCGAGTTTGTCGATGTGGTCAGTGTTCCTCACCACTTCGACCGTGTCTCCCCGCTTCACGTCCGCCCAGAGGTACGAGAACCGAGCGCCGCACGACTCGCTCACCTCACCACCGCGGAGCATATCGGTGGGCACCAGGGTGTGCTCCCGCACCTCTCCGGTCTTGAGCACCTGCACCACCGTTATCCCGTCGGCGCCGATCTTGTCCACCACCCCCTCGACGTACTGCTCTCCGGTTACACTCCTTCGCCCATCCTTCGCCCGCGGCTCCGGCAGCGGCTCCGACCGTTGCCCCCACGCGGCAGGGGCGAACACCCCCGCCACGCCCACCACCAGCAACAGCATTCCACGCATCGACATCGACATCCCTCCGGCAACGGGTGTGGTGTGCCCCCGACCAGTCACGGCCAGCGGAGGCGGGGTACGAGAGTTCAGTTGGGCGTGCGATCCATGATGATGTCCTTGGCGTCCCCGCTCAGGTGCATCTCCGGGTTGTCGGTCTCGGGCGGGAGAAATGGCGGGTGGCAAATGGGCAGCCGGTTGATGGGTGCCGCCGCCGTCGAATTGCTGTGGATGAGCGTCCACGAGTGGCCGAACGCCGACCCCGACGCGGGCGCGAACCATGTCACCCGCAACTGCGTGTCCTCGGTGAACTCGATCTGCTTTTCAGCGGTGATCGTGTCATTCACCCCACTCGCGTTGCGCCTGGCGAAGAGCAGGATTTCCCCCTCGCAGCGGAACCGTCCGTCGATGTAGAGAGGGAGCGGAACGGTGGGCGTGGTGTGAATCACTGTGACGGAGGTGCTGACGAACAGGGCGTTGTCGGCGGCGTCGGCGGGGTCGGCCTCCGTGGACCGGATCGTGACGGCGGTTTGATTGGGGAACGACACACCGTCGCTTCCCTTCTCCTCCTTCAGTTCGAGGGTGCCGCTGTTGATCCCGACTTTCGTCTTCCCGTCGAGGATGATCCTGCACCCCGCCTCGATGGACAGCTTCTGATCGCTCCCGCCCCCGCCCGCCACCGTCTGCCACCGTCTGCTTGAAACCCGCGCCCGGCGGCGGCACGCCGGTGCCCGTCGGCTTGAAGTGCAAGTCGAGGCGGTCCTTCATCACCACCGTGCCCTTGTTTTCCAGGCAGGGGTCGGCGCCCGTGAACAGCACTTCGCCCCGTTCTTGGCCCTCGAAGACACCGCCCGCCGCCGCCTGAACCGTGGCCACCCCGTTCTCCTTCACGCTCACGATCCCCCGCTCGCCGGCTTGCCCCGTCCTGTCCGACGTCTGCCCGTCTTGCGCGAGTTCGATCTTCGCGAAGGGCCTCAAGAGTTTGGGCGCGGGAGCGTTGAGGGTGAGCGTGCCGGCCAGCACGTCGAACCCGATGGAAGCGCGGATCAGATACTTCCCCTCGTTCACCGCGAGTTGGGCGCCCTGGAGTTCGAGTGTCGAACCGAGTCGGACGGTGCCGTCGATGCCAGGGTTAGTGAACGACGGCTCGGCAATGCCCGTGGCGCCCGGTGCGAGGGCGATGGTGCCGACAACAGCGTTGCTATTAGAGTCGCTGCGCGATACGCGGTAGGGCGGTGCAGGTGGACGTCTCCCCTCCCGCGGGTGGCTCACCCGAACATGCGGTTGTGCAGTCCGGCCACGTTCTTCATCATCAGCGTGTG
>JANNDF010000711.1:0-12506 GCA_031387445.1 Planctomycetia bacterium | reverse complement strand
CACACGCTGATGATGAAGAACGTGGCCGGACTGCACAACCGCATGTTCGGGTGAGCCACCCGCGGGAGGGGAGACGTCCACCTGCACCGCCCTACCGCGTATCGCGCAGCGACTCTATTGGCCGGAAATCGGTTGACTGATTCGGAGGGCCGGCGGAGAAGGCGACAGGGGGGCTATTATGAGCGATTACTCACCTTTTTGTGCTTCCCCAGAGAAGACAGCGCCGTTACATGTGTAGAGTGTAAGTAGTGCGTAGCCGGCCACTTCGTAGCGGCAGTGGGCTGTACTCCGTTGGCTGGCAAACGCGCTCCGGCCTTTGTCTGTTCTAGTATCTCGTATCGGGAAAACTCTCCTGTGGAGTTCGCGGGGCGGCCGATTGGCCCACCCGAAGCTCGTTCTTCCCTCATCTCCGTGTTCCGAGGTCGTCCAAATGCGAAACCGTCTCTCCCAAGATCGACGTGGTTTCACGCTGATCGAACTGCTGGTGGTGATCGCGATCATCGCCATCCTGATTGGGCTGCTGCTCCCGGCCGTGCAAAAGGTCCGCGAAGCGGCCGCCCGCATGAGCTGTAGCAACAACCTGAAGCAACTCGGCCTGGCCGCCCACAACTATGCCGACAGCGAAGGCCAAGGGCGGCTGCCCCCGGCCGTCGTGTCCACCAACGTGACGGGTCTTGACACCCTCGGCATGACTCAGTGGAACGGAACCCCGATGGGGCCGAACTGGGCCGTATTTCTTCTGCCGTACATCGAGCAGGGCAACCTGTCGGCGGCCGGCGGGGCCGGCCTGTTCCTGTCGTCCGGCGGCACCAACACGACGTGGGCGAACGTCCGCGGGGCGAACGTGAAGACCATGCGGTGCCCGTCTGACACGAACGGCGACCTCCTGTTCAACGGCAACAACACGCAGTACGGTGGCACGTGGGCCCGTGGCAACTACGCCTGTAACACCGGCGGCGGCCACCTCTACGGAAGCGGCATCTACAACGGCGGGGTGAACAGCGGCAACTGGTCCGGCGTGGACTCCCCCGGCGTGATGTGGCCGACGGAGAAGCAGAACGGCGGGGCGTTTACCATCGCCAACATCGCGGACGGGTCGTCGAACACGCTCATGCTCGTCGAAATCCGAATCGGGTACTCGGCCGATGACCGCCGCGGCACCTGGGCTCTTGGCCAGCCGGGCGCGAGCATCGCCGGCGGCGGGGCGACCGGCGACTGCGGTGGCCCGAACGACGGCACCAACGCCAAGTTCCCGTACTGTGACGACGTGTACGTCCCGAACTACAACTACAACAGCGCCACCGGCCAGGGGCTGGGCACGTGGAACGGTTGCTCGAACGGCCAAGCCCAGGCCCGCAGCCGGCACACCGGCGGGGTGATGGGGGCGATGGGTGACGGCTCCGTCCGCTTCATCCGCGACTCGATCAGCGGGCGGAACTGGGCGGTCATCCAGGGGTCCCGCGACGGCTTGCTCCCGGACACCGACTTCTAAGCAACTGTGATTCGAAGGCGGTATCCTTCAGGGCACCCCGGCTCCAGCCGCGGGTGCCCTCGCCCTTCCCCCCCTCTCACCCTCACCCAAGGTCTTCCACACCATGTGGCGAAAGCTCCTCCTCGCTCTGCCCGCATTCACCTTCCTCCTACTCGTCGGCTGCGGCGCGGGCGGTTCCACGGTGACAGGGCAGGTCAACTTTGGCACCACTGCAAAGCCATCGGGCGAGGATAAAATCAACCTGACCATGGCCGACGGCAAGAACACGTACTCGTCCGAAGTGGACCCGGCCGGCAACTTCAAGTTCGAGAATGTGCCGGAAGGGTCTTACGTCGTCACCATCATCAAATACAAGGTCGCGCCGACCGGTGGTGATGCGAAACCGGGCAAGCCGCCGACCGGCCCAGGTGCCCCCGAGATGAAGACGTACCCGGACAATTTCAAAGTGCCCGGCGGGCCGTACACCATCGACATGGCGAAAATCACCCCGACCAAGAAGTGAGCCTCTCGCCGGTCACGCTCCCATGCCCTTGCGTCGTGTCATCGTTCTTAGCGGTGTCAGCCTCGGGGTGCTGGCACTCGCCGCACTCGCGTGGGTCTTGCTCCGCGAACCGGCCGGCGACCCGCGGCTCGCCGGATTCGTTTCCGGCAAGCCGCCAGTCCCGGTCGTTTTCACCTCCCGCAGTTCCCCGGCCAGTTTCCGTGCCGCCGCGACCGCCGGCGATTCCTCCGGCACCTCCCTCCGCGACAGTGGCCAACTCGAGTGGCAGGCGGGCGAAGGTCGCCTGCGGGTACTGACCCCGGCCGGCCAGGTGCACGAACTCACGTGGGGAAAAGCCCTCCCGGACGGCGGCGTGCTGATCGACGTGTTGAGTCCGAGCGTGACGGCCGACGGCAGGACGGTGGTGTTCGCCGGCCGCCAGCCCGCAGCCGACCGCAACCGGTTCCGCATTTACTCGGTGAACGTGGACGGCTCCGACCTGAGACAACTCACCGGCGGGGCCGACGACCCCGGTTGCACGACCCTTCCCCCGCTCCGCTTCGCGGCCGACGGCGACCGCCTTTCCGATGACGTGCGAAAGCGGATCGACTTCGACGACGTGGACCCTGTCCTGCTGCCCAACGGCTCGCTCGTGTTCGCGTCCAGCCGTTTACCCGACCTGGGCGGACGAGACCGCCGTGCCACGCAGATTTGGATCCGCGAGCCGGGCAAGCCGGCCCGCACGCTCACGGCCAGCCGTGCGAACGACCGCTGGCCGTGTGTCACGACCGACAATTTCGTGATGTTCAGCGTCTGGAGCAGACAGGACGAAGTGGTGTCCGCCGACGGGTCCGGGCTGGTGCGGTACGACCCGCCGGCCGCCGGCCTGACCGCCCCGGTCGACCGCTGGATGGCGGCACGCCTCACGCCCGCCCCCGAGCAGTTTAGCGTCGGGTTGAAACTGCCCGAGGCGGTGTGGCGACCGCGGCCACTGTTCGACGGGCGGATCGCATTCATGACGCCCGCCCCAAACCGCCCGATGCCCTTCACCGCCGCCAACGAATTGCCCGAATCCGGCCCGCTGCGGGTGGCGTCCGCCGAATACGGTCAGGTGTCGTCTGCCCCCAGTTCGCTCGCCGCCGGAATGCTCTTCCCCGAACAGGCCGAGCCGCGGCTGATGTGGGCACCCGCCGCCACCGCCGACGGGCGGAAGTGGTCGCTTGCCACCCCCTCCCCGCTGCCGAACGACCGCGTGCTGGTCTCCGCGGCTCCACTCGATGGGATCTCGCTCGCACCCACTGCCTACGGTCTGTACTCGCTCCCACAATCCGACTGGTCGGCGGACCCGACCGCCACTGGCGTCCTGACCCCGCTCTTCGACGATCCCGATTTGGTGGACGCCGAACCGGTGGCGGTATACCCGCGGCCGATCCAAGACGGGCCGATTCGCACACCGGAAGCCTGGTCGGCGGGCGCCATCAAATCGCTCACCCTCGTGAACAGGCAGTACTCCGGGCCGGCGGGAGAACTGCACGTGGAACAACTGCACGTCGCCGCCACCGGCGCAATCCCCGGTCACGTGGCGTCGGGCGGTGGCACGCCGATCGTTCCGCTCTTCCCGCCGGGCAGCATGGAAAAGGTCGTGTTCTACGCCTCGAACCGTGACCGCTTCGACGACCCCGACCGCCCGGTGGTGCGGGGGACCTTCGAGAAACTGCTCGAGACGAAGGTGACAGATCGTGGTGCCATTCGCACCACGATGCCGGTCGGCGCGCCGACTCTGCTCATCGGCGTCGGGCCGGACGGGAAAGTGGCGTCCGCCGTCGGCGCGGCGGATGCGAAGGGGCAGCGCGGCAGGTTCTACGCGTTCGCCGGCGACCACGTGAGCGGCACCCGACCGGGCGGTTACCACTTCTGCACCGGCTGTCACGCCGGGCACACCTTCCCCGGCGGCTCGCTGGTGGAACGCACGAAGTAGTTCCGTCCGCGAATCCGATTCAACCCGCACAACCCCACCCGCCGATAGAACCCTGTGACACGGAAGTCGCGTTCCCATTACGGACGCCGGGTTCCTCGTTTCATTTCCGGAGCGGGCCATGTTCCGGCGGTGTGTGATCGCAGGCGTTTTAGGGTGCGGGGGTGTCGTGATTGCCCAGCCGTGGCCGGCTGTGCCCGCCGACAAACACGCGGCCGAGACCGTCTACGTCATGCGCACCGCCGGCCAGAACGACAGGCTGGTGAAGGTGATTCGGGCGGCGGACCCGGCGGACCCGGCGTCGTTGGCCGAGGTGAAGGACACCGCCAGCGGGCAGACGTTCGTCATCCCCGGGAAGGTGTTGGCGAAGCTGCCGAAGGCCGGCCCGACGCGCTCCGAACCACCCGCACCTGTGGAAGCGCCCACCCCGCCGACCCTCCCTGTTCCCGACGCACTGCCGGAGCCGGTCCCCACGCCCCCAAAAGCTCCGCGCCTGACGGTCGAGCCGAAACCCCTGACGACAGTGCCGGAACCACCTGCCCCTGTTCGCGCGGCGAAAGCGGAATCCGTTTCGCCGCCACTGCCCGACGCCCGCCCGCCCGCAACCGCGGAACTGCAGACCGTCGCCTCACCGATGCCGCCGACCATCACTCCGCAATCGCTCGTCCCCTCGCTAGTTCCGCAAAGCGCTCCGAGTATCCCGCCGCAATTGCCCGACCCGTGGCGGGCGACAGGCGAAGCGAAGATGACCGCCTCCACCCCTGCTCCGACGGTCGCCGGCCCGCGGCTCACCCCCGTACCCACCTGGCGGGCCGCCCCGAAACCGACGCCACCTGGCGTTCAGGACCCGTGGCGGCCGAGCAGCGAGTGACCGCCCTATTACAGGCTGTGCCACGGGCCTTGTTCCTCGTGAATCACTTTTTCGCCCACCTGAACCGAATAGGTCGGCTTCTGGAACCAGGCCATTTTCAGCGTCGCGGTGACCGGAACACTCCGCTCTGGGGCCACTTTCAGCCGCCCGCGGAGGGTGTGCGTGTTCATGTCCAATGACGACACCGCCCGCTGGTCCACGCACACCGACCCGACGTACAACCGCAGTTGCACCGTCTGGCAGCGGTTGGCGTAGGTGGCGATGAGCACGATTTCTTTGCCGTTGAAGTTGGACACGATCTCGCGGGACAGGGCCATCGCAGCACCGGGAGTTGGAGGAGTTGTCCCCCGTACCCGTGCAGGCGGGCGGTGTGACAGCCCACCCCTCATTTTCTTCACCGCACCCGGCGCGGTTGCGGCTCCCGCCCGTCTGCCGGTATACTGTTTCCTCTGCCGACTCCCCGCCTCCCTCCGGTGCCACTCATGTCTCTACTGCCGGTCGCCGCCCTCGCGCTCCTCTCCCTCACCGCCCCCGTTCCGGTTGTCAAGAGTGGCGGAACCGACTGGCCCACCTTCCGCGGGCCGAACCACTCCGGCGTGTCCGCCGAAAATGGCTTGCTCGGCACTTGGCCGGCGGACGGCCCCAAGTTGCTCTGGCAGAAGGCCGACGCGACTGACATCGGTGTCGGGTACGGCACGCCCGCAGTGGTCGGCGGGAAGGTCTACTTCTTCGGCTCAGACAGTGCCAAACAGACGGGCACCGAGGTGGTGACCTGCCTCGACTCGGCGGACGGGAAGCAGGTCTGGCAGGTGAAGTTGACCACCACCGCCGGGCGGTACAACGACGGGTGGGGCGGCGGGCCGCGGGGTACGCCGACGGTGGACGCCGGCCTGGTGTACGTCCTCGGGGCGACCGGCGACCTGGTCTGCCTGACGGCGGACAAGGGTGACATGAAGTGGACGAAGAACCTGATCAAAGACTTCGGCGGCGGGATCCCCACCTGGGGGTACAGCGAGAGCGTGACGGTGGACGGCGACCACATCATCTGCACGCCAGGTAACAAGTGCGGAATGGTCTGCTTGAACAAAAAGTTAGGTGAACTGGTGTGGGAGTGCAAGGAACTGACCGACGCGGCCGGGTACTCGTCGGTGGTCGTCGCCGAGGTGGGCGGGGTCAAGCAGTACGTCACCCAGACGATGAAGTCCGGCGTGGGCGTGCGGGCGAAAGACGGCAAACTGCTGTGGCAGGTGGGTGAGATCGCCCGCCGCACGGCCGTCATCCCCACGCCCGTGGTCACCGCCGACGGCTACGCGTTCTTCACCGCCGGGTACGGTGCCGGGTGCGAGTGCTACAAGCTGAGCAAGGACGGCGACGGCACCAAAGCCGAGACGGTGTACTCGAAGAACAAGGAGGTGGCCAACCAGCACGGCGGGGTGGTGCAGGTGGGCGAGCACATTTACGGCCACTCGGACAGCAACGGGTGGGTGTGCTTCGACTACAAGAAAGGCGAGGTGGTGTGGAAGAACAAGGACCTCGCCAAGGGGTCCGTCACGGCGGTGGGCGACAGCCTGTTCTGTTACGCCGAGCAGACCGGCAAACTGACCCGCGTGAAGGCGACCGACACGGGGTACGAGGAAGTCGGCTCGTTCACCATTCCCGCGACCAGTAAAATCCGCCCGAACCAGGGCCGGGTGTGGGCTCACCCGGTGGTGAGCGGCGGCCGGTTGTACCTGCGGGATTACGAACTGCTTTACGTGTTCGAGGTGGGCGGGAAGAAGTAGCCGAAGTGGCGAACCCCGACCGCGAGGTCCGTGGGCGCCTGTCGCTCGTGGCACGCACCTACGGCCCTTGCGGGCCGAGTTCGCCCGAATCGCCTGTAAGCCGCCGCGGGCCGGCGGGTATCGACCCGGCAAGGCCGGGTCGCGGTCTTCAAACGGGGGCGGGATTGTGAATGAATCCGCTGTCCGATCCGACCGACGGGCGGCGCAGGTGGCGGATTTTCACGTCACCATGGGCTGGGCCGCCACCTCCAACCCGTTCTATCGGGCCAAGTTCGCTGCCGCCGGCTGTCTCGAACGGCCGGTGCAGACGTGGGACGACTTCCGCCGCCTGCCTTTCACCACCAAAGACGAACTCATCGCCGACCAGACCGCCCACCCGCCCTACGGCACCAACCTCACCTTCGAGTTGAACAAGTACCGCCGCCTGCACCAGTCGTCCGGCACCAGCACCGGCCGCCCGCTCCGCTGGCTGGACACCCCCGCCTGCTGGCAGTGGCTGGTCGGGCGGTGGGAACACGGGTTCCGCATGTCGGCCCGCCTCCGCGACGACGACCGCGTGTTCTTCCCGTTCTCGTTCGGACCGTTCCTGGGGTTCTGGGCGGCGTTCGAGGCGATTGCCACCCACGGCATCATGGCCCTGCCCGGCGGCGGGATGCCGACCACCGCCCGGTTGCGGTGTCTGCTCGAACACCGAGCCACTGTCGTCTGCTGCACCCCCACCTACGCCCTCCACATGGCGGAGACGGCGGCCGCCGAGGGCATCGAACTTGCCGCGTCGGATGTGCGGGTGGTGGTGGTGGCCGGCGAGCCGGGTGGGAGCATCCCCCCCACCCGCTCGCGGATCGAGGCCGCGTTCGGCGCCCGCGTGTGCGATCACTACGGGCTGAGCGAGGTGGGGCCGGTGGCGTTCGAGCCGGACGACTCCCCCGGTCTGCTGAAGGTGCTGGAGAACGCCTTCATCGTGGAAGTGCTTGAACCGAGCGGCGACCGCGAGGTGACCGACGGCGAGGTGGGCGAGGTGGTGGTGACCAACCTCGGCCGGTACGCCTCTCCGGTCATCCGATACCGGACGGGCGACTTGGTACGACCAGCGTACCGTGACGGCGACCTGATTTTCGTCGGCGGGGTGATCGGCCGGGCAGACGACATGATACACGTCCGCGGCAACAACCTGTATCCTTCAGCTATCGAGGCGGTCGTCCGCCGGTTCCCGGAGGTGATCGAGTTCCGCCTCGTGGTGGACGACTCCGGCCCGCTCGCCGACTTGCGGGTCGAGGTGGAGCCGACCCCCGCCGCCGACGCCATACGGGTGTGCGAGGCCATCAGCCGGGCCATCCGCGACGAACTGCTGTTTCGCACGCCGGTGGTGGCCGTCCCGCCCGGTTCGCTACCCCGATTCGAGATGAAAGCCCGCCGCCTCGTCCGAACGAGTAGCAAGTAGCAAGAGAAGTCACAACAACCTCCCCCGACCCGCCTCGGAGACTCACGCATGACACCCCGCTTCAGCTTGTTCATTCTCAGTAGCGCTCTGCTACTTCCGCAGGCGGAAGCGGCGGACTGGCTGCACTGGCGGGGGCCGGCGATGACCGGTGAGGCCAAAGAGCAGTTGCCGGACACGTTCGACCCGCTGGGCAAGGTGGGCACCGGCAACCTGCTCTGGAAGACGCCGGTGAACGGCCGGTCGGCCCCGCTGGTGATGGACGGCAAGCTGTACACCATCAACGCCTACGACCCCGGCAAAGTCACCGAGGGCGAGCGGGTGACGTGCACGGACGCCGCGACCGGCAAGGTGCTGTGGCACTACGCCGTGAACGTGTACCACGCCGAGGTGGTGACCAGCCGGCTGGGGTGGACGACGCTGGCCGCCGACCCGGAGAAGAAGCGGGTGTACGCCCACACGACCGCCGGCGCGCTGCTGTGCGTCGATGACGCCGGCAAGCTGGTGTGGACGCGGCACCTGAGCGAGGAGTTCGGCCGGTTCACCGGGTACGGCGGGCGGATCTGCTCGCCAGTGTACGACAGCGGGCTGGTCGTCTGCTCGATCGTGAACAGCAGTTGGGGCGATCAGGCGAAAGGCACCAACCGGTTCATCGCGTTCGACGGGAACACCGGGGATGTGGTGTGGATCACCGAACCGGCGGTCAAGAACTTCGGCACCTTCCAGTCCACCCCGGCGGTGGCAGTCATCGGCGGTCAGCGGCTGTTCATCACCGGCACGTCCGGCGGGTCGGTGGTGGGGATGAAGGTCCGCACAGGCGAGGTGGTGTTTCAGCACGTGTTCTCGTCCGGCCCGATCAACCCGTCGCCGGTGGTGGACGGCACGCTGGTGTACTCGGCCCACGGCGAAGAAAACCCGGAAGGGGGCAACATCGGCCGGGTGGTGTGTGTGGACGCCGCCCAGGTGGACGCCAAGACGAAGAAGCCGAAGTTGGTGTGGGAGTACCGCAAGGCGGCCCGCTTCGGCCTGTCGCACCCGGCCATCGCTGACGGGCGGCTGTACATCCCCGACGACGGCGGCGACCTGCACTGCTTCGAGGCGAAGACCGGCAAGCTGCTCTGGCGGTTCAAATACGGCCAACTCGCCCGCGGGGCGCCGTTCATCAACGGCGACAAGTTGTACGTCTTTGACGTGAACGGCGAATTCGTGGTCCTCAAGTTGAACGGGGATACCAAGCCGGATGACGACGCGAAGGAGAGCTTCAAGTTCCGCCCGCCGACCGGGAGCGTCGGGCAAATGGAGACGCACGGCACACCCATCGCTGTCAACGGCCGCCTCTACTTCACCACCCAGTACGACACCTACTGCATCGGCGACGCGAAGGCCAAACCCGCTGCCGCGAAGTACACCCCGATGGCGGAAGAGACGGCGTTCAACCCGAAAGCCAAGCCGGTGAGCGTCCGCCTGTTCCCGGCCGAGGCGCACCTGAAGCCGGGGGCCAAGCTGAGCTACAAGGCGGTGTACATGGACGCGAACGGCCGCGAACTGCCCACCCCGGCCGAGGCCAAGGGGGTCTGGGCGCTGCCGCTACCACCGCTGACCCCGACCGGCGCTCAGCCGCCCGCCCTCGCGGGTGACTTGAAGGACGGGTTGCTGACGCTGCCCCCTGTACCACCGGGTCAGGGCGGGTACGTCAGCTACGTAGACGGCGAGTTGAAGGCCCGCGCGCGGGTGCGAGTCGTCCCGCAGGTGGGGTACAAGGCGGATTTCGAGAAGGTGCCCGTCGGTGCCGCCCCCGGCGGGTGGGTGAACACGCAAGGGAAGTACGCGGTGAAGGAGGTCGAGATCGGCGGGAAGAAGGAAAAGGTGCTGGCGAAGGTGAACACCGACGGCCGCATCCCGATCGCGCGGGCGAACGGGTACATCACCGCCTCGGCCGCCACCGGGTACACCATCGAGAGCGACCTGTACGCCACCGAACTGGACGGCAAGATCCCTGACATGGGGGTGGTGGCCAACCGCTACACCATGGTGATGGACGGCAAGTTCGACCGCGAGGCGAAGGGACGCACCATCCGGCTGGTCTCGTGGGAGGCCCGCCCGCGGATCAACGTGGTGGTGCCGTTCGATTGGAAGAAGGAGACGTGGTATCGCGCCAAGCTGACGGTCGAGGTGAAGGAAAAGACGGCCGTCATCCGCGGGAAGGTGTGGGAGCGGGGCACCGAGGAGCCGGCCAAGTGGACGGTCGAGTTCGAAGACCCCAGCCCGAACCGCGAAGGGGCCGCCGCCCTGTACGGGTACATCTCGAACGTGCTGAATGACACCACGCCGGGGTCTGAGATCTATTACGACAACATCGCCATCACCCCGAACGGCGGGGCCAAACCGGACGGCGGCAAGCCGGGCGAAGGCAGCAAGGGTGGGGTGGTCGCCCCGCCGCCGGAGAAGAAGTAACCGTCACTTGGCGAACCCGGCCCGCAAAGGCCGCGGGTGCATGAAACTTGTGATTCGCACCCACCGGCCTTGCGGCCGGGGTTCGCCAGGACACCCACCCGCACACTCCCCCCGAGGTTCTCTTGATGCCACGCTCGTTGTCCCGCCGGCTGCTCGGTGCGGCCGCGTCCGTCGCCCTCCTTGCCGCCGCGGTGGCTCTGTTCGCCACCCGCTCGCTCCCGGCCGTGGCCGACGAGCCGCGAGCCAAGGCACCCGCCGACCCGAAGGCCCCCACGCCGGGCGGCGAGACGGTCCACGCGAACGGCAAGGGCAAGGAACCGCTGCCCATGTTCGGCGGCGGCCCCGACCGCAACATGGTGAACCTGGCGGCCACCGGCATCCCCGACGACCTGGACCCGAAAGGCGCCAACCTGCTGTGGAATGCCGACCTCGGCTCCCGCGCGTACGGCGGGCCGACGATCTCCGGCGGGAAGGTGTTCGTCGGCACCAACAACGACCGCCCGCGGAACAAGCGGGATATTAACAAGGTGGGCGAGGACGAGGAGCCGATCGACAAGGGCGTGCTCATGTGCTTCGACACCGACGGCAAGTTCCTCTGGCAGGCCATCCACAAGAAGCTGGAGTCGGGTCAGGTGAACGATTGGCCCCGCGAGGGCGTGTGTTCCACGCCGACGGTGGAAGGCGACCGGGTGTACTACATCAGCAACCGCTGCACGGTCGTCTGCGCGAGCGCGGACGGGTTGAAAGGGAAAGGCACCAAGCCGCTGGTGTACACCGACGAGAAGACGAAGAAGCCGGTCACGTTCGACTCCCCGACCGACGCTGGCGTCATCTGGGAGTACGACATGATGAAGAGCCTGGGCGTGTTCCCGCACAACATGTCGGCCGGCTGCCCGCTCATCGTCGGCGACCTGCTGTACACCGTCACCGCCAACGGGGTGGACGAGGGGCACATCAACATCCCCGCCCCCGAGGCGGCCAGCTTCATCTGCCTGGACAAGAAGACGGGCAAGGTGATCTGGCGGGAGAACGTGCCGGGCAAGAACGTCATGCACGGGCAGTGGTCGAACCCCACCTACGCGGTGCTGGGCAAGGTGCCGCAGGTGATCTTCCCCGGCGGGGACGGGTGGATTTACTCGTTCGTGCCGGAGACGGGCGACCTCCTGTGGAAGTTCGACGCCAATCCGAAAACGGCCACCTACGAACTCGGCGGGGCGGGCACTCAGTCCGACTTCATCGGCACCCCGGTCATCTACGACGACAAGATTTACATCGGCACCGGCCAGGACCCGGAGCACTTCACCGGCATCGCCTACTTCTACTGCATCGACCCGGCGGGCAAGAAGGGGGACATCTCGCCGGAGATCGGCCCGCGAGCCAAGCCGCGGGAAGCGGACCCGAAGCCGGGCAAGCCGAACCCGAACTCCGGCGTCGTGTGGCAGTATGGCGGGGTGGACGCACGCAAGTTCGCCCTCCGTGACTTCACCTTCGGCCGCACCATGAGCACTGCCTGCGTGGTGGACGGCGTGTGCTACATCAGCGAACTGGTGGGCATCATCCACGCCCTCGACGCCAAGACCGGCAAGAAGCTGTGGAGCTACGACACCAAGAGCCAGGTGTGGGGCTCGTGCTACTACGCCGACGGCAAGGTGTACATGGCGTGCGAGAACGGCGAACTGTTCGTGTTCAAGCACGTGCCGGCGAAGGAGTTCGCCGCCGGCAAGGGCAAGATAATCGACGACCAGGACAACCCGGACGCGGCCGACCAGAAGTCGTTCACCAACCAGTACAAGCAGAAGCGGAAGGTGGTCGAGGCGGAATACCTGCTCAAGATGGTGGAGTTCCCCTCCCCGATTCGCAGTTCCCCGGTGGTGGCCCACAACGTGATGTACATCATGACCGAGAACGGCCTGTACGCCTTCGGTAAGAAGAAGTGACGCCCCGCCCCCCTGAGGTAGGGGCTTGGGCGAACTCGGCCCGCAAGGGCCGTGGGAACGAACCACTGGCTCGTTCC
>JANNDF010000701.1:0-5702 GCA_031387445.1 Planctomycetia bacterium | reverse complement strand
ATTCCGGCCTCACAGAGGCCGGCTACAGCAGAGCGGTTCGCGGCACCTACTTCTTCCGCTTCTTCGGCGGCTTCTTCTTGGCGTTCGCGGGGATGGCGGCGACGGCGCGGTCGAGCCAGTCCTTCAACTGTTCGTCCGTGGCGATGCCGGGGGCGTCCACCACCACCCACCCGGTCATCGGCTTGCCGGTGTCCATCGGGTCGAACCCGGACGTGTGCGGTTCGAGCAGGGCGTCGGCCATGCCGTCGTACAGCTTCACCATGAGCGACGAGCGGAACGCGCCGGCGAACATCACCCCGCGGCGGAACAGCCCGTACGCTCCGAACAGCGGTTTGCCGGTGACGCTTGGAACGCCTTCCAACGCCGCGTGAATGCGGTCGGCCAGTTCGCGGTCGTAGG
Source organism: Planctomycetia bacterium (assembly GCA_031387445.1). GTDB lineage: Bacteria > Planctomycetota > Planctomycetia > Gemmatales > Gemmataceae > JALHQU01. The sequence continues at coordinate 5,303 of JANNDF010000701.1, read as the reverse complement.
CCATGTCGATTCCCTCCCGGCGGCATCATCGCCTATTCGATGCCGCTCGCCAAGAGGGGCGCGTTCAGGCCACTCTTGCGAATGGTCTACCTCCCGACTACCCTGCGGCTGTAGCTCCGATGGTGGTGTGGCCGAAATTCAAGATCGGCATTGAGGTGCAATTCTGATGGGCGCGGATTTCAGCAGCCGATGGTTTTTCGCGGGCGATACTGACACCGTCGCCACCCGCGCTACGGTGGTCGAATGCCTGCGGCATGCTTTGAATCACACGGGATTCCAAGAGGTGGAGAACGAGGAGAGCGCGGATCGCAGTTTGGTTGTCGGCCCGGCTGGACGCTGGGTTTTCATCGGAGATTCAGCCGGCAGCACGATGACGGCAAACGTGGAGGCGTTCGAGGCTCTGTCCCGTGAGTTCTCGACCCTCGGTTCGGTCGTCGAAATCCACATGAGCGACAGTGCAACGGTCCACTTTTACCTGTACAAGCACGGCCATTGTGTTGACCGATTCGGGAACGCCGCGTTCCCTTTCTACCGCTTCAAAACCGAGCAAGAGGCCGCTCCGTACCGTGGTAGACCGGAGTTGTGGTCGGGCTTACTGCTGTCCGCTGACACGGTGGCAGCCCTACAGGCGGTCTGGGTGCAGGACTGGCGGGCGAGCGAAATTTTGGCCGAGACGGGTGAACTCATGGGGTGGGAGCCGGAACTGTTATGGGTCGGTTACACCTTCGACGATGAGGGGATACCGACCAAGTACGATGAGTTCTTGTATGGCTCAGGGGTGGCACTCGACGCATTCAACGAGTACCACTTCAAACGCAGCGCTTGATGAGATGGCGGCTCTCGAACGCTCAACTCCCAATCGCACTTCAGTCACCTCCCAGTTCTGTTCAACTCTGCCGATTCCCCGGTCGTGCTGATTCGTCCGATTCTCCCGTCTCGGTCGTGTGCGCGAAGTGCGCGGACCTTGCGCGCGGCGAATTCGGTCGATCCCTTCGCAATGGCGTCGGCGCCGGGGCGTCCGTCCGGCAGAGTAACGGCAGTCGAAATTGTGCCGATGCCGCGCTGTTGATTTCACACCCAGGATGACTCCCCAGGCGAGGTGAAGGATGAACCCCGTATCACGATTCGCGCCGGTCGTGGCGTGCGTCGTCGGCCTGCTGGTCGCCGCCGACGCCTCCGCCTTCCACTGCGGGCTGTGCCGCTACCCGGCACCGTTTGTGGCCCCGGCCCAGTTCGCCGCCGGCGACTGCGGGCTGGCCGCCCCGGCCCCCGCCCCGGCCGTGCAGTACCAGACCGTCACCGAGTACGTGCAAGAGACGCAGTACCGGCCGGTCTCACGCACCGTTTATCAGCCGCAGACGACCACCGCCACCCGCCCGGTGTACGACACCGTGACGGAAGCGGTGCCGTACACCACCACCCGCACCGTGTACGAGCCGCACGAGCAGGTACAGTCGTACACCGTGACCAAGCCGGTGGTCGAAACGCACATGCAGGAGCAGCGGTACACGGTCAACCGGCCGGTCGTCCGCGAGGTGATGGAGCAGGTGCCGTACACCACCACCCGCCCGGTGTACGAGACGAACTACCGCGAGGTCACCCGCACGGTGAACCGCCCGGTGGTGCAGGAGTACACCGAGCCGGTGCAGTACACGGTCAACCGGCGGGTGACGGAAACGACCATGCAGGAGCGGACGTACACGGTCAACCGGCCGGTCGTGCAGGAGTACCAGGAGCCGGTGACGTACACGGTCAACCGGCAGGTGGTCGAGCAGCACGTCCGCGACGTGCCGTACACCACCTACCGCAAGGTGGTCGAGCCGTACACGGTGGAAGTGCCGTACACGACCACGCACCCGGTTTACGAGCAGCACACCCGCGAGCAGCGGTACACCACCTGGCGTACCGAAATGCAGAGCTACGAGGAGCCGCAGACGTTCACCACCGTGCGGGCCGAGTACGAGCAGCACACGCGGCAGGTGCCGGTCACCCGCTACCGCACCGAGACGGCGTACCGGAACGAGACCCGCACCAGCTTCGTGGTCGAGCCGGTGACGACCCAGCGGCAGGTGACGGTGGACGCGGGCGAGTGGCAGACGGTGAGCGAGTACGTGCCCGGCCCGGTGGTCACCCAGCGGGTGCAACTGCCCGGCTCGTGCGTGTTCGACCCGTGCACCTGCACCAGCCGGTATGTGCCGGGCGAGGTGGTCTGCCAGCAGGTGCAGTGCCCCGGCCGGACGGTGTGCAAGAAGGTGTACGTGCCGAAGACCGAGTGCCGGACGATCAGCGAGACGCACTGCGTTCGGAAGCCGGTGTGCGAGACGGTGCAGGTGCCGTACTGCGTGACGGTGCCGTACACGGAAATGGTGTGCGTGCCGTACACCACCTGCCGCATGGTGCCCGAGACGCACACGCGGATGGTCACCCGCACCCGCTGCGTCCGCATCCCGGAAGAGAAGGTGGTGTGCGTGCCGTACACCACCTGCCGGATGGAAACCCGGCAGCACGTGCGGAGCGAGACCAAGTACAACTGCTACACCGTGGCCGAGCAGCACGTGCGCCAGGTGCCGTACACCACCTGCCGGGTCGTGCCGGAAGTGTGCACCAAGCTGGTCACCCGCCGGGTGTGCAGCTATGTGCCGGAAACGAAGACGGTCTGCTACCCCGTCACCACCTGTCGCATCGTGCCGGAAACGTGTACCCGGTACGTCACCCGCCGCGTCTGCCAGATGGTGCCCGAGACGTACACCCAGACGGTGCCGTACACCACCTGCCGGATGGAAACCCAGCAGCACGTGCGGAACGTCTGCCGGCGGTACACCGAGAACGTGCCGGAAGAGTGCGTGCGGTATGTCCCCGTTCGCACCTGCCGGTACGAGACGGAAGAGCGACAGCGGGTGGTGCGGTACACCACCTGCCGGCAGGTGACCGAGCAGCACGTGCGGTGTCAGACCCGCACCGTCTGCCGGATGGAGGAGTACCAGGTGTGCAAGATGGTGCCCCAGACGGTGTGCGAGATGCAGGCCTACACGGTGTGCCGGCCGGTCACGCGGTGCGTGCCGGTGTGCGTGCCGTGCCAGTAAGTAGGGTGGCCCGCTCTCGCCGAGAGCGGGAATAACAACGCAACTCTCCCCGCAACACCCGCCGGCAACGGCGGGTGTTGTGCGTTTCACGCCCCCGCGGTTTGTACAGTAACGGTCCCTCCAGTGGTGCCCCATGCTCCGGGTCGGCGCGGTCAACTACCTGAACACCAAGCCCCTGATCGAAGGGCTGACGGAGTTCGCGCCGAACGTCCGCCTGAGCCTGGACTTGCCCAGCAAATTGGCCGACCAGATGGCCGCGGGTGAACTGGACGTGGGGCTGATCCCGGTCGTCGAGTTCTTCCGCGCGAAGAACTACAGCATGGTGCCGGGGTGCGGCATTAGCAGCCGCGGGCCGGTACTGAGCGTGACCCTGTTCAGCCGCGTGCCGTGGGACCAGATCCGCAGCGTGAGCCTGGACGAAGGCAGCCGCACGAGCGCGGCGCTGACGAAAGTGCTGTTGGGTGGAACCGGGAACGGAGTGACCGGGTGGAACCGGGAACGGAGTGACCGGGTGGATTCCAACACACACCCGGTCACTCCGTTCCCGGTTCCCGCGATCACCTACCACCCCCTGCCCCTCTCGGCCGCGGCCGAAGACGTGCCGACCGACGCCGTGCTGCTCATCGGCGACCGGGCGATGAAGGCTTGCCTGCCGGGGTTCGAGTTCAGCTACGACCTTGGGGCCGAGTGGTTCGACCGCACCGGCCTGCCGATGGTGTTCGCCGTGTGGGCGGTCCGGCCGGGTGTCGATCTGGGTGAAGCCGAACACGCCTTCGTGAAGGCCAAACGGTTCGGCCTGAGTCGCGCTGGGGTGATCGCCGAGCGCGAATCAAAAGCCCTGGGCCTCGACCCCGGTTACTGCCGCCGCTACTTCGACACCATCATCCGCTACGACCTCGGCGAACCCGAACTGGCCGGATTGCGGCGATACTACCAACTGACTTCCGAGTTGAACCTGGCTCCGCAGGGGGTGGATCTTGTCCGATACCATCGACCACATCCTGAACAAAGCCGTTGACGGCGTCCGGCTGACCCGTGCCGACGGCGAAGCGCTCATGGCCTGCCGCGACCTGCACAAACTGGGTCGCGCCGCCCACGCCGTCGCCATGCGGCTGCACCCCGAGCCGTACCGCACGTACAACATCGACCGCAACGTCAACTACACCAACGTGTGCGCGGCGGTGTGCGACTTCTGCGCCTTCTACCGCAAGGGCACCGACGCCGACGCCTACGTGCTGTCGCGCGAAGAACTGTACCAGAAGGTCGAGGAGACGATTGCCCTCGGCGGGGATCAAATCCTGATGCAGGGCGGGATGCACCCGAGCCTGAAACTGGAGTGGTACGAAGAGCTGTTGAGCGACCTGCGGGCGAAGTTCCCGAGCGTGAACCTGCACGCCTTCAGCCCGCCGGAGATCTGGCACTTCAGCAAGATCAACAAGCTGCCGCTCGAAACCGTGCTGAAGCGGTTGAAGGACGCGGGCCTCGGCAGTCTGCCGGGCGGCGGCGGGGAAATCCTGGTGGACCGCGTGCGGAAGGAGTTGACCAAGAACAAGGCGCTGACCGACGAGTGGCTGGAAGTGACCCGCGTGTGGCACCGGCTAGGTGGGAAGGGCAGCGCGACCATGATGTTCGGGCACATCGAGACCGAGGCCGAGCGGATCGAACACCTCGACCGCATCCGGGGCGTGCAAGACGAGACCGGGGGGTTCACCGCATTCATCTGCTGGACCATGCAGCCCGGCCACAAGATGAGCCACTTCACCGAAGTGGGGGCGTTCGAGTACCTCCGCACGCAGGCCATCGCACGGCTGTACCTCGACAACGTGCCCAACATTCAATCGTCGTGGGTGACGCAGGGGGCGAAGATCGGGCAGATCGCGCTCTTCTTCGGCGCGAACGACATGGGCAGCCTGATGATCGAGGAGAACGTGGTGGCCAGCGCCGGCACGGTCCACCACCTGACGCTGGAACAGATCCGCCGGTGCATCACCGAGGCCGGGTGGGAGCCGAAGCAGCGCGACGTGTACTACCGGCTGATCGACGACAAGCCGGCCATCGAAGCCGCCAAGCGGCTGGCCGCGAAGCCGAAGGAACTGACGCTGGCCGGGTGATAGGGTGGGGCGCCGAAATCCCGGTGAGGGAGCGGGCCCCCCAAACGGAGAGAGTGGGGCCCCCCCGAAGTGCCACACAACCCAGGTGGGGTGGCCACCCGCGGCCCCA
>JANNDF010000690.1:0-9485 GCA_031387445.1 Planctomycetia bacterium | reverse complement strand
GAGGGCGACACGGACGAGGCCCTGTACCGCGAGTTCTGGACCAAGGCGGAGGTGAACGACCTGAAGACGAAGGTGACGCGGCTGCGGGACCGCATGAAGTACGGGTACCCGCTGTACGTGACCAAGAACTTCGGCCGCGGGCGGGTGTCGCTCATCACCACGTCCGCCGGCGAGGCGTGGACCGACTGGCCGAACGCCCCGCCCGGCAACGTGTCGTTCGTGCCGGTGATGAAGGAACTGGTGAACTACCTGGCCGGCGGCGGGGTGGACGACTCCCGCACGTGCGGTCGGCCGATCGAGTACAAACTGGATCCCGACAGCTACGACCCGAAGGTCCTTCGCGGGTTCGTCACGCACGCCACCAAGCCGGGCGAGCGGCCGGCGGTCGGCGGCGGCAACGACCCGGCCCCGGTCGGGGTCAGCAGCCAGTTCGACCCGCTGGTGGTGGTGACGACCAAAGAGAAGGTGAGCGAACTGGGGGCGGACGGCAAGCCGGTGGAGAAGGAAGTCGAGCGGAAGACGATGAACCTGACCGAGACGAACACCACCCGCCCCGGCGTGTACCTGTTCGGCCTGGAGCAGAAGCGGCCCAAGCCCGGCGCCCCGGCCGAGATCGTGACCGCCGCCGAGTACCGCTTCGCCCCGGTCAACATCGACGTGCCGAACGAAGGCGACCTGGCTCGGGTGAACAGCGACAAGGTGATCGAGAACGCCCCCGGCAGCGAACTGCACGGGCCGGACGAGACCGACTGGCTGATCCGGCTGCAGAACAAGAAGACCGACCTGAGCAGCATGGGCTGGCTGTTCCTGTTCCTACTTCTGGTGCTGGTGGCCGAGCAGGCGCTGGCGGTCAAGCTGAGCTACCACGCCGGCCAGGAGACGATGAGCGAACACGCGCCGTCGGCCGCCGCCGCCATGCGGCGGTCGGAGGCGCAGCCCGCGGCCAGTGAAGAGACGCCCGCGGCCTAGGGTGGCCGGCTCTCTCCGAGAGCCGGTTCCGACGCCGCTCTCGGAGAGAACGGCCCACCCTGACAGACACGACACACCCGAACTCCGCCAGGTTGACGCACCGATGAACGAGTCCGCCGTAAAAACGACGAAGGAGTTCGTGTTCCAACGGCTGACCGAGCCGTTCCCGTTCTCCGACGACAAGACCACGCCCGCCTACCTGGCCCTGATGGTGGCCGGGGCGCTGCTCCTGTTCGCCGCCCTCAGCTTCATCCTGCCGCTCGTCCGCACCCTCCGCAGCGCCCTGGCCGGGGTGGCCGTCCGCGGGGTGGTGTGGGCGGCGCTGGCGTACACGGGCGCGGTGGTGTGGCTGGGCCTGACGAACGCCGTTGATCGCGAAGACTCCACCGGCATGCGGGGGCAGTTGTTCTGGGGAATGGTGGTCGGCGAGGCGCTCCTCGCCCTGCTGTTCGGCATCAGCGCGCTCCTCACCCTGCTGAGCGGCGACCGCCGGGAGAAGGGCGGGAACACCGAAGGCATCGCCTTCGGCACCCTGCTCACCGTGCTGTTCGGCCGGGCCGACCCCAGCCGCGTGACGTGGTGGCACCTGTTCACCGGCGGCGCGCGGGCACTCCTCTTCCTCGTCCCCCTCGCCTGCCTGGGCATCGCCCGCGGGTTCGAGACCGACCCCGAGCCGGTGTGGACCCTGTTCACCACCGGCATGCTGTCCGCCACCTGGATGCTCACGCTCGACATGTACGTGAAGGACTCCGGTGCGGTGCGGTTCTGGGGCAGCCGGCTGCTGTTCGGCCCGCTCATGACCGGCACCCTCGTCCTGCTCCTCGGCGGGGTGACGGCGGTCGTGCTGCCGAAAGAGTACCAGTTGTTCGCCGTGCTCGTGACCGGCGGGCTGCTGTTCGGCCTGTTCCTGATGCTGTGCCTGGGCGGGCTGCTGTGGCTGTTCCGCGCCTTCCGCCGCGACGAAGTGGGCGCGTGGCTGAAGGTGTACCCCCTCGCCCTGCTGCGGTGCCTGACGCTGGCCGTCCTCGCCTTCTGCTTCCTGCTGCCGGCCATGCAACCGTGGGAGACGACCGAGAAGCGGTCCAAGGTGATCATCCTCCTGGACGTGTCGCCGAGCATGACCCGGTGGTCGGACGAGATCAGCCGCGACCCGAACGCCAAGCTGAAGACGCGGTCGGACAAGGTGCTCGACTTCCTCACCTCCGACGACGGCAAGTTCGTGGCCGACCTGCTGGCCAAGAACCCGGTGACGGTCTACCGCTTCGGTGCCAACCTGGACGCCGAGCCGGAGGTGATCGCCCAGAAGACCGTGACGGGCGAGCCGAACAACTGGAAGCGGGACGAGTGGGAGTCGTTCGTCAACTACGACTTCAAGGCGTGGGTGCTGCGGTACGCGGCGCCGGACGGCAAGGGGCTGAGCGGCGAGGCGAAGGAGGCCCTGAAGGGGGCGCCGGCGTGGGGGGCCGGGACGGGCGACTCCCAATGGGCGCTCGACTGGGCCAAGGCCGACGAGGCCACCAGCGGGGCGAGCGGGCTGGCCGAACTGCCGGCCGACACGGACGAGGTGAAGGCCCGCAAGGCGGCCGACCGCAAACTGCTGACGGCCCTGCGGGAGAAGGCGGCCAAGCGGGTGGACGCGGCCCGCCTGATCGCCCAGGGGTCGGCCGTGCCGGACGGCGTGACGGCCGCCCTCAACCGCGAGCAGGCGAACATGACCCAGGCGGTCATTGTGTTCACCGACGGCCGCAGCAACATGTCGTCGGACCAGGCGGTGGCCGAGACGGCCCGCCGGGCGAAGGAGGCGAACATCCCGGTGTACACGGTGGCGGTGGGGTCCGCCCGCGAGGTGGTGTCGCTGGTCATTTCGGACCTGCAAGCGCCCGACCGCACCCAGCCGGACGAGCCGACCCAGGTGACGGTGGCGGTGGACGGCATCGGGTTCAAGCAGAACGACCAGGTGGACACCACCCTGGAACTGTTCCTGCCGGGCAAAGACCCGAAGACCGACCCGGCCGACTACGAGATGAAGCAGACGATCACCTTCGGGGCGGGGGAGACGCCGCACGGCGAGACCACGTTCGTGCTGGACGCCGAGGAGTTCGCCAAGAAGGCGGCGATGACCCTGATCGAGGAGATCAGCCCGCCCAAGCCGGGGCGGAAGTGGCAACTGAAGAAGGGGCAGTGGAAGGTGCGGGCGAAGGTGCCGGTGGACGCGCGGGAGATCTTCCGCGACCCCGTCCACCTCAGCCCGGTGCGGACGATGGAGGTGATGGACAAGCCGCTGCGGGTGCTGCTGGCCGGCAGCGCCCCCACCCGCGAGTACCAGATCCTCCGCCAACTGCTGGTGCGGGAGGTGGAGCAGAAGCGGGCGGAACTGAGCGTGTTCATGCAGAACGACGGCGGGCAGAAGGGCACCATCGTGCAGGACGTGCCGCCCGGCCGCCTGCTGCTCAAGTTCCCGGACGAGTTCGACGTGAGCAAGGACACGTCCGTCGGCGGGGGCGGGGGCGGCGACCCCGGCAGCGATGCCGAGACCCAGCGGCAGCGGGCCAAGTACAACAACCTGAACGAGTACGACCTGATCGTCTGCTTCGACCCGAACTGGAACGAGCGTGACGACGCCAACGCCTTCCGCATCCCGAACACGGCGTTCACCAAGCTGAAGACGTGGTCGCAGGATTACGGCGGCGGCCTCATCTACGTGGCCGGCCCGTTCTACACCGCCCAGATGGTGCGGAGCAACGAGGAGGGCGGGCGACTGAAGCCGCTGCTCGACCTGTTGCCCGTCGAGCCGGACGACATCGTGGCGTCCGACGACCCGCTCCTGAAGATCAACGGCCGCAAGACCCCCCGCCGGCTGAAGTTCAACCCGCCCAAGGACTCCGACCTGCTCCGCCTGGACGACTTCACCCCGCAGCGGGACGAGGCGGCCAAGGCGGTCGCCGGGTGGGAGCAGTTCTTCACCGGCGGGGACGTGCCGCCGAAGAAGACGGAGAAGGAGTACCTGGCCCCGACGCGGGGCTTCTACACCTACTACCCGGTGAAGAAGGTGAAGCCGCTGGCCGCCTCCATCGCCGAGTTCCTGAACGTGGACGAGAAGCAGCAGGAGGCGCCGCGGCCGTTCATCGCCGTCGGCCCGTCCGGGGCCGGCCGCACCAGTTGGGTCGGGTCGGGCGAGATCTTCCGCCTGCGGGCCGTGCCCGAGGTGGGCATCACCTTCTACGACAAGTTCTGGATGCAACTGGCCCGCTACTGCTCGGCCAAGCGGACCAGCGGGTCGAAGGCCCGTGGGGACGTGCTGATGAGCAAGGAGATCGTGGCCGGCACGCCCATCCGGGTGCGGGCGCGGGTGATGCAGTCGAGCGGCGAGCCGTACCCCGAGAACGACCTGGACAAGCCCAAGCTGACCATCGAGAAGCTGGACCAGAACGGAGAGGTGAAGGAGCGGTTCGGCCCGTTCGACGTGCTCAAGCCGGCCAAGCTGGGCACCAAGTTCGAGGGGTACTACCAGGGGGTGGTGATGCCCGACCCGGCCAAACTGACGCCGGGCGAGTTCCGCTACCGGGTGAGCGTCACCAAGTCCGACCTGCCCGACCCGCTGACGGCCGAGTTCATCCTGCGGTCGGCCAACCCGGAACTGGACAACACCAAGCCCGACCTGCAAGCCCTCCGCGACCTGGCCAGCCCGGTGAAGGCGGCCCTCGACGGCGAGCCCGACCCGGCCAAGCGGTCGGCCTTCGCCGCCCGCCTGGAGGTGACCGACGACGACGTGAAGACGGGCAAGGCGAAACTGGCCTTCACGCTCGACAACCCGGGCAAGCTGAAGATCATCCCCGAACTGATCCGGGCGCGGAGCGAGTCGCCGCAGAACCGCGGGGTGGTGGACCCCCTGTGGGACGACTCCTACGACCCGGCGACCGACCCGCACACCGCCTGGCTGCGGCCCGACCCGTCGGCCGAGCCGGTGGTCAGCCTCTTCCGCATGGAGTTGATGCGGCTGAACGTCGGCTCGCAACAGGTCGTCCTGCGGCTGTGGATGCCGGTGCTGCTCGGCCAACTGATCCTGCTCGGCCTCACCCTCTTGCTCCGCAAGGCGGCCGACAAGCCGGACGTCGGGATGCTGGTGCTGATCGTCGCCAGCGCGGTGGCGTTCTTCACACTCACCACCTTTTTCCTGATGGGCGTCATCCTGCCCGTCCTGGCATTCGCCCTCCGCCGTCACCGGGCGGTCATCACCCGCGTCATGCTCACCATGTCGGCCGTCATCCAGGGGCTGGGGGTCGAGCAGGTGGTGTTCAGCGGCATCGGCCTGCCCGACGGCCTCTGGCAGTCGCTCGCCATCTTCGCCCAACTGATGCTGGCCGGCACCTGGGTGCTCCGCACCCGAGCCGACCTGCCAAAGAGTGGGGTGCTGGGCGTGCTCGAAGGGCTGGCCACCGCCGCCATCGGCCTGGTGTTCATCCCGCTCGGGTTGGTGTTCGCCCTGCCACCCGTCTTCTCGCTGTACGGCACGGTGCTCGGCCCGATGCCCGACCTGCTCAAGTGGTGCCTGGAGGCCGCCTGCCTCCTGCCGGGAATCGGGCTGGTGGGCGTGTATGCGTTCGCCGGCAAGCACCGGCCGGCGGTGGGCAGCGTCATCCTGACGATGGCCATGCTCGCCCAGGCCCTCGTCGCCGCCCTGGCCATCTGGTACGGCAACCCGTTCCCCATCGGGTACGCCGTCCTCGCCCTGGCCGCCCTGCTGTGTACCGAGTGGACGCTCCGCAAGCTGATCCGACTGGCGTAACGCGACATGGTGAACCGCGGGTGTGAACCCGCGGGTGCCTCCCGAACCCAGGCGGCTCACGCCGCCGGTTCACCCGATCCCAACGACACACCGCCGCGGTGACATATGCCCCAGACCAGCCCCCGCCCCCGCCCCATGGACGACCGCCGCCCGACGGCGCCCGACCGCGAACTGACCCACCCGCTCGACCGCCTGAAGCGGATGATCCGGGTGTTCGTCTTCACGGACGTGGTGCTGTTCACCGGCCTGTTCGTCAGCCTGTGGTTCTGGCTGGGGGTGGGCGTCGATTACGGCCTGTTCAAGGCGTTCGGGGTGGACGTCGCCCAGCAGCTCACCCCGGCCATCCGCATCGGCCTGACCGTCGTCCTCGCCCTCGGCCTGATCGCACTGGTGGTGTGGCGGGTGACCGTGCTGGTGAACAAGCGGTTCACCCTCACCGCCCTCGCCCTGGTGCTGGAGAAGCGGCACCCGAAACTGCTCGGCGACCGGCTGATCACCGCCATTCAGATGTTCGACGAGGAGAAGGCGCGGCGGGCCGGGTACTCGGTCGAGATGGTGCGGCACACCATCAAGGAGGCCCGTGAGCGGATGCGGCAGGTGAACGTGGCCGCCGTGTTCAACTGGGGCCGCCTGTGGCTGAAGCTGGGGGTCACCCTGCTGGTGTGGGTGGTCGCCCTGGCCGCCGGTCTCGCCCTGCACGCCGCCGGCACCGGCAAGTTCGACGCCCCCCGCGGGTGGAAGAAGACGGCCGACGTGTGCGGCATCTTCACCGAGCGGAACTTCCTCTTCCAGCCGACCCCGTGGCCCCGACGGGCGCACATCGAGGTGATCGACTTCGACGACGACGGCCACCCGAACGAACTCCGCGTCGGTAAGGGCGCCCCGACACCGCCGAAGATCACCGCCCGTGCCGTCAAGTGGGTGGTGGAAGACGACCCGCGGAAGAACCCGGACGGCTGGCGGGCGATGACGGTCGGCGACCTGAAGGCGTTCGGCATCGCCGCCCCCACAGGGACCGAAGGCGACGCCCAGCGGATCGACGACCTGGAACGCGCCGGCACCCTGTCCGACGGCGACCCGACGTTCGCCGCCCTGGACACCGCCGCCGACGACCCGGCCAACTCGCGGAAACTGCGCAAGTTGGAAGTGCCCGGCATGCTGAAGATGCGGATCGACGGCACCCAGAGCAAGTCGCGGAACTTCCTCGACCTGATCCCGGACGCCACCGGCAAGTTCACCACCGAGGTGGCCAACCTGAGCGAGACCGTGCGGTTCACCGTGGCTGCCGAGGACTTCGTCACCGCCCGCCGGCAGATCACCCTGGTGCTGCCGCCGACGCTGGTAGACCTGTACCGCGACGAGTTCCAGCCGGCCTACCTGCACCACTCCGCCCCGATCTCCGCCGACAACTCGGACACGCTGTTCGAACTCCGCGGGCGGCTGTACCGCCTGCCGGCCAAGAAGATCAGCATCTCGTCGGACAAGTCGGTGTTCTCCGCCCCGCTCGGCACCGAACTGCACCTGACGGCCGAGACGGACAAAGACCTGAAGCTGATCGAGGTGCGGGCGGTCGGCCCGAACCCGCTGGCCGTGCCCGAATTCCTGCGGGCGGAAGCGAAGGAAGAGACCCGCGACGACCGCGGCACGATCGTGTCCGACCGGTTCGTGGACCTGCCCATCAGCCGCCCGGCGAACGCGGTGGAAAGCCGCCTCGAACTGGACCGCGACTCGGCCACCGGCCTGCGGGTGAAGGAGGCCGCGTTCGGCGGCAAGAAGCTGGCCGTCCGCCGGTTCACGCTCAAGTTCGACGGCAAGCGGGCCATCCGCCAACTGGACAAGCCGACCGAGTTCCAGATCGACATGACCGACACGGACAACGTGAAGTCCACCCGCACCATCGCCGTCACCGCCATCGACGACGCCCCGCCGCAGGTGGAGGTGCTGGTCGATCCGGTCATCCGGCGGGTGGGCGGGGCGTACATGATCACCCCCATCGCCCGCGTGCCGTTCCTGCCGGACAGCAAGATCACCGACGACGTCGGCCTGAGCGCGGTGCGGTTCGAGTTCCGCAAGACGGCCGAGGAGTCGCCGTCGGTGGTGGCCCTGCGGGCAATGGCGGCGGCGGCGGTGACGGCCAACTCGCTCGCCCCGACGGCCAGTTGGGCCATGCCGGCCACCGTCGTCCACTCGCAGACGCAATTCGACCTGATCTTCGGCGCCACCATCCCGCAGACGGACACGTCGGCCACCGTCCGCCTGCCGGGGGTGGAGGTGGACCGCTTCGCCGCCGACACGAAGACCCTCCAGCGGTTCACCCTGGAACAACTGGGTGAGATCACCCTGCCCCGCGACGGCAGCGCGTGGGCCGACCGGCTGGTACGAGAGGAACTGGCCCGCCAGAAGATCAACGTGAACGACATGCCGCCGACCGACCTGGCCAGGGTGCGGGCCGACCTGCTGGCCAAGATGAAGGATCGGGCGTTCGAAGCCCGACCGGACCGCGGCCCGCAGGCGGTGAAGACGATCAAGCTGAGCGATATGAAGGGCGACGCCTTCGACCTGCAGCGGTTCATGCCCGAACTGCTGGAGAAGCAACTGGGGGCGGTGCAGCAGAGGTACAAGATCGAGCTGTTCGTGACGGCCAAGGACGTGAACGTGGAGTTGACCGGGAAGGACGGCAAGCCGGCCGACCCGCGGACGGCCCGCAACCTGGACCCCATCCGCCTGATGGTGGTGTCCGAGCAAGACCTGCTGGTGGAGATCGGCAAGGACGAGGAGATGCAGGGCCAGCGGATGGACGACGCCATGGTGAAGGCGACCGGCGGGAAGAGCAAGATGGACCGCGAGTTCAGCCTGATCCGCACCCTGTCGGTGCTGCCGCCGAAGGAGAAGAACGACCAGATCCAGTCCACCCAGGTGCGGGTGACTGACATCGGCCAGGATCTGGGCAAGGTGCGGGAACTGCTCACCGCCATGAAGACGGAGTACGAGAAGCTGTACCGCGAGATGGACGTGAACCGCTTCGCCCCGCCGAACATGTACAAGTACAAGAACCCGCGCGGCACCGCCGAGGATTTGCAGACCGGCTACCTCGACCTGATCGCCCTCATCCTGGACGAGAACCGGGCGCTGTCGAAGGCGGAGAAGTCGATGGAAGAAGTGCGGGGGACCCTAGCCGCCGGACAGGCACCGGCCGAACCCGCCCTGGCCAAGGCGAACGCCGACTACATCGCGTTCCTGCGGCTGCTCCAGCGGCTGTACGAGCAGGGCACTATTTACAACGACAGAAACAAGGCCGTGAAGGATCTTCTGGCGATCATCAAGGCCCAGCTATTCCTCAGCAAGACGTTCACCGAAGTCAAAAATGACCTGGTGGACGCCACGCGGCGGCCGGTGATCGTGCTGCCGAAGCAGGTGCCGACGGTGAAGGCGAACGGCACGACGAAGGTGAAGCTGGGGGTGCGGTGGAACCTGTACCCGGAAACGAGCCTGTTCATCGGCGTTGATCCGCCGGCCACGAGCGAGCTGAAGACGCCGAAGGAGCTGATCGTGAAGGCGAAGGGCGACGAGCCGCTGACCGAAGTGGAGGTGGAGATCACGGCCGGCAGCAAGACGGGGGTCCACACCATCACCCTGCTGCCCGGCCCCTTCCGCAAGGTGGAGCTCCAGATCGAAGTGACGAAGTAACGACGGGCGTCAACAGCGGAGGGCCGACCGTGAGGGAGGGCGC
>JANNDF010000687.1:0-2733 GCA_031387445.1 Planctomycetia bacterium | reverse complement strand
GCGCCCTCCCTCACGGTCGGGCCTCCGATCGTTGGCGGGAGGGCGCCAGAGGCCTCGCTCCCCTGCGGGTCGCTCGACCACGACCTACCCGGCACTCCGCACCGCCCGCGCACAAATCCGCTCGGTGTGCGGCGAGTCGCTCTCCCGCAGCCACCGCTGACACACCGTCGTCACCCACACCTGATCGCTCTTCGCCGCGTCGTTCAGCCAGTTCGCCACCGAGTCTTGCACGTACTTCTCCGGGTCGGTCTTCAGCGGGTCGAGCAACGGCAACCCGAGCGCCGGGTTCGTCTTCAACACCTCGATGTGTTTGGCCCACACCCCGCGCGGTCGGGTACTCTCCACGGCGAACCGGCGGACGAACGGCGAGGCGTCGGCCGTCCACGGCACCAGCAGCTTGACCGCGTGATTGACGTTCTCGGCCAGGTGCCACCGCACCGCCATCCACGCCCACTCGCGGACGCCGAAGTGCCGGTCGTCGGCCAGCGGGCGGATGAGGGTGAGCCGGTCTTTCAACTTCCCCTTCGGGTGCAGGCCGATGACGTAGCACGCCCACCCGCGGACGGTGTCGGACGGGTGCGAGATCAACTCCGCCACCCGCTCCGGTGCAAGATGACGCAACAGAATGCCGCCGACCAGTTCCATGCGGAGCTTGATGCCGTCGCCGGCCGCGTCCTTCACCATTTGCAGGTAGTCGGCGGGCACGTCGGGCACGGCAACCGTCAGCAGCGCGGCGAAATCGACGGCCAGCCCTTCGGCCAGGTTCCGCGCCTCGCGGGTGCCGGCGTTCAGCTCGGCCAGCACGTCCGCGGGCACATCGGAGGGGCGGTTGGCAGGTGTGGTCATGGGGAGACTTTACGACGAAGGAGATGCTTGACCGCCTGATACCAATCGACCTCGACCCAGTCGTCGCCGATCGGCAGGATACGCCGATACTTCCACCCGGCGAGTTGGAGTTCACCTTCCATCGAATCGCCGCGAAGGCCGTTGCTCGTGTGGATGACCACCGGACGGCGTTCGGGGAGCTTGACGAGGTGCCGGGCGACCATCAGTCCGTCGCCCAGATCGGGTTCACCGGGTTCGGAAATCAGGTCGTGATCGAGGCCGATGAGTGTGACGGTGGGGAAGTGAGTTGGCAGTTCCGCGAGCATGTCGAACGCCGACCGCCTGACCACCAGTTCGATCTTCAACCGGGCCGCCGTCGCACGAAAGCGGGTGGTGCGGTCGGCGTCGTCTTCGAGCAGGAGGATCATCGCCACACCTCACCCTGTCCTTTCACCCTTCCTGGAAGAGCGGGCCGACGGGGATTCGCAGGTCGGGCAGCACGCCGGGGAAGGTCATCTCGTCCGTCAGGCCGAACAGGGTGCCGAGCGTGCCCTTCTGGAACAGCATGGCCTGCTCGCGGGTCATGTCGATGACGTACACCAGCAGCACGCCGGCAGCCAGGTACTCGTCCACCTTCGCCATCACGTCGCGGAACACGTCGTCCGGCGACATCACCTCGAACACCAACTCGGGCGACACTTCGGGGTAGACCCGCGGCGTCACGTGCTTCGGCAACCGCTCGTAGCTGAAGTACGCCACGTCCGCCCCGCGAACGCTGTCCGGGTCACGCTCGGTGATGACGCCGGAATCGTTGATGGTGATGCGACCGAGCGCACGCGGGCGGACGTAGTCCCGTAGTTCGCCCGCGACGTTGAGGCACACAACACCGTGGCGGAAGCTGGGCGGGGGCACGCAGATCCCCTCCCCTTTGACGAGTTCGGTGAACCGCCCGAGTTCGGGCATGGCGGCGAACTCTTCGGCGGAGAGCAATTTGGGCGGGTCGGCGACGGCGGGGGCCATTCGAATGCTCCTTCGGCGGACGACGGAGAGTTTAACGGGACGTGGTCGGCGGTGGGAACCCCGGTCCTGGGGGTGCGGCTGCTCCTCGCACCCGCGGCATCGCCCGCGGCCCCGCTCGACAAGACCCCTCTCCGGCCACCTCGTACCCTATTCGGGGACGAGAGTTGTAACACGTCCGGTTTCGGAAAATCCGTCGGCCGGGTGGCCGCGTCGGTACTGGTGAGGACCAATGGCGCACCGTGGCATTAAAACGGTCGGGCGGAGGCCATCGGACGGCGACGAGTCCCCCCGTGCGGGGGAGCGTCCGCCGCCCGACCACCCGGTTGTGGCCACGTTCAACGGTCTGCGGGACGAGCTGCTGTCCACCCTGCTGTACGTCCTGGGCAACCGGGACGACGCGATGGACGCCGCCCAGGAAGCGTTCCTCAAGTGCTGGAAGCACCGCCACGAGACGGCCGGGGTGCAGAACTTGCGGGCGTGGATCTTCCGCGTCGGGTTGAACACCGCGAAGGATTTGCAGCGGAGCGCCTGGAACCGCAAAGTGAAACCGATGGTGACGGAGGAGATCATGATCGCCGCCCGCGACCCCGCCCCCGGCCTGGCGCTGGAAGACCAGGAAGCCGTCGAACGCCTGCGAGCGGCCATCGTGTCGCTCCGCCCGGACGAGAAGGAAGTGTTCCTGCTGCGGCAGAACGGCGACCTGACCTACGAGCAGATCGCCGAGATCCGCAACGCCCCCGTGGGCACCGTGAAGACGCAAATGCGGACCGCCCTGATCAAGCTCCGCCGGGTGCTGAACCCGACCGACGAACCGGCCGAGTTGCCGGACGCCTAGTGGCGAGCGGCGGGAGTCAGCCTGCTGATTCGCTTGCAGAAGAATCAGCGGGC
>JANNDF010000686.1:0-10761 GCA_031387445.1 Planctomycetia bacterium | reverse complement strand
GCGCCCTCCCTCACGGTCGGGCCTCCGTTCACACCGCTACCTCTGGACTCACGTCATGGACCCACGCCAGCGGCTGTACCGGGCAGTCCAGTGGGCGCTCGGACTGAGCCTATTTACCCTCGCCTTTGTCGTGTTTGGGTTCTGCACTTGCCCAAGCACTTCTGCAGTCATCAGTTCGGCTCAAGTCAGCGAACTCCGAAACTCCCGCCCGCCAGACACCGCGCCACAAGCGGAACACGATGCGTGGCTGGCACGCTACGGTGAGGCAAGCAATGCAGCTTACGGAGCGACGGGAAGGGCATTTCTGTTGGCGGCAGTGACTATCGGTGTGCCGACCACCCTGCTGCTGGTCGTCGTGTGCATCTTGCTCTATCGTGTGCGTGGGTACTTGCGGCGCGGGGTGTAATGATGACTCGCTCATCGTCGCCTTTCGCTCCGCGAAAGTCCACCTTTGCGGTTGAGGCAACTTTCGCGGAGCGAAAGGCGACAATCGGCGGCTGATCACTTCCCCTTCGCCCACCGTGCGGCGGCTTCGGCCACCCGCTTGCCGAGTGCGGCGGAGGTCTTCTTGTCACCCTCGCTCACCGGGTCGGCGCCGGTGGACTGTGCCATCGCCCCGGTATAGCTGCTCAGGCGGTTCACGTTCTCCGGGGCCATGCCCTCCACCAACTGCCCAGGCCCGATCCAGACCATGCCGTGCTGCATGGCGTTCACCACCAGCCCTTGTAGGGTGTTCAGCTTGTCCCCGCTCAGCCCCTGGCTGTGCGTGAACCCGGCGGCCAGTTTGTCCTTCCACCCCTGCTTGAACCAGATGCCCCCGCAGGCGTCGATGAACGCCTTCATCTGCGCGCTGTACCCGCCCATGTAGGTCGGGGTGCCGAACACGATGGCGTCGGCGGCGGCCAGGGCGGTCACCACCGCGTCGTTCTTCCACCGCCCGTTTTGGATGTCGGCGTCTTGCAGGCGGTGTAGCTCGACGGTGGTGCCGGCCACCCCGCGGGCGCCGTCCGCCAGCGACTCGGCGAGCGCGTGCGTGTGACCTTGCGCGGAGTAGTAAACGACGGCAACGGTCGGCATGAGTAGGCTCCAGGATGGTGGGGGAAGACGCGCGAGACGAATGTCGGTGTCGGTGCGTGCGGAGGGGTCGCCCTACAAGACCGCCTCACTTGTCCAGAATGGGCAGCAGCACACGGAAGCCGGTGTACGGGCTGGCCTCGCCGGCCAGTTGCCGCTGCAGCAGTTCGCCGCTCGCCTCCCGCCCCAACTGCTCGAAGGTCAGCCCGTCCTTGAGCGTGTAGTTCCGCCCGCGGAGGACGAGCAGGTCGTCGGCCTTGAACGGGCCGGTGGGTCGGGGGATCACGTCGGGCGGGGTGTCGAGTTTCGTAATGACCCCGCTCGTCCACTCGCGGCCGTTGCCGGCCATGTCGAGCAGCCCGAAGCTGTTCACGTCCGACTTGCCGTCGGCCCGCGGGGCGACCGGCTCTTTCAGTTTCACTCGCGGGGTGCCGATCGACACGCCCCGTTGCGCGGCGTTGTGCTGGAAGAAATCCGCCGCATGGTCCCACTCGGCCGGGGTGGGAAAACGGCCCTGTGCCTTCCCGAAACGCTCCTTGATGAACGCCATCGCCTGTTCGGCGGTCAGGTTCGTCGCCGGGGCGTCCGGGCCGCCCGGGCCGTTGGTGGTGCCGAACGCCCGGTTGCTCACCTTCGTCTCGCTCAGGTAGAACGCGTCCACCCCGTCGCCCGCCTGAATGTAGCGGAACCGCATCAGTTCGCTGTTCACGGTCATCTTCACCCACACCGGCACCACCCGCTCGCCTTTCACAGGCACCATTTCGCCGGAGTCCTTTTGGGTGCCGTCGGGCACCCACACCGGCGTGCCCGGTTTGGTGGGCGGCGTCGATTCGGTCGGTTTGGTAGTGGTCGGGGGCAACCCGGAGCCGGTCGATTCGGTGCCGGTACTCGTGCCCGAGTCCGTGCCGGCGGCCGAGGTGGAGGGTTGCGTTTGCAGGCTTAGAATCAGAAACACGATTAGCGCGGTCAGGCAGGCAATGGCGCCGCCCGCGATGGCGATGCCGATGACGTTCGGCTTCCGCCGCGGGGGGAGCTTCGTGCCGGAGGCGAACCGCCGGCCCGGTTGCAAGGACGGGGGCGGGGACGGCGGGACCAGCCTCGACTGGTTGGGGACGAGCGTCTCTTGCAGTTCGAGGATGTGGGACTTCGTCTCGGCCGCTTTCGACGGCACCGGCGGGGACATCGGCGGCAGCGGTTGCAACCCCACCTTCGTGCCGGCCGCCTGCTTGTACAGCGGCAGCGACAGGGGGATGCCGACCGCCTGCACCAGCGCGTTCACGTACTCCGAGCACGACCCGAACCGCTGGCCCGGCTCCCTCGCCATCGCCTTCTTCATGGCGGCCAGTTCGGCCTTCTTGAACACGTCGGTGCGGAACTCGAAATTCCCTTCCAGGTGGGCGAACATGATCTCCGCCATCGGCCCCAACTTGACCGGCAGCCGCCCCTGCCGCAGTTCGGCGTAGGTGACGGCCAGGCTGTACAGGTCGGACGCCGCCCCGGCCCGCCCGGACCACGTCTCCGGGGCCATGTACGCCGGGCTGCCGGCCATCACGCTCTGGGTGGCCACACCGGCGTCCTGGTGGCGGGCGAGGCCGAAGTCGGCCACCTTCGCGTGCCGGTTCAACAGCAGGATGTTGTCCGGCTTGATGTCCCGGTGCATCACCTGCTTCTCGTGCAGGTGGTCGAGCACCTCGGCCGTCTCCCGCATGACGTGCAGCAGCTCGGCCACCGGCACCCCCTGGCGGTAGTCGCGGGACTCCAGCCCGGGGTTGAACTCGGACAGCCAGTTCCGCAGGGTGCAGTCGGCCACCTCCATCAGCACGTACAGCTTGTTGTCCTCGATCCAGTAGTCTTCGGTGCGGAGCAGGTACGGGTGCTGCTCGTTCTTGATGAGATCCAGCGACCGCAGTTCCCGCTTGCCCCCCTCGTCGTCCGGCGGGCGGTGCATCACCTTCAACGCCTTCTTGATGCCGTTGCTCGACTCCACCAGCCACACCTCGCCGAACTGCCCGGCCCCCAGCCGCCGCACCCGTTTGAACTCCTCGGTCCGCGAGCGGACGCCGGACGCGGCGGCCGACCGCGTCACCCCGGACTGCGAGCGGGAGCGGGACGACGACTCGCGGACGGTGCCGGACGGCGGCTTCGCGTCGGCCAAGGTGCCCGACTTGACCACGGTGCCGGCCGCCCGCCCGCGAGTGCTCGACTCCTCCTCGATCTGGTGCAGGTCGTCCTCCAGGTGGCGGAACTGCACCGGGAAGCGGCGGCGGTACTGGTCCACGTCGCGGGCGTCGCCGGCCTTCAGGCGGACGCGGTACTCCTCGGCGATCAGCTTGGGCGACACCTGATCGAGCGGGCCGAGTTCGGGGAAGCGCTCGATGTACCGCTCGATGAGCGCCCGCTCGCCGTTCTTCCACCGCTCGCCCAAATCGATGATGACGAACTCGCGGAGGAACACCAGCCGCAGGCCGGCCGTCAGCCCGATCAGGAACCGCTCCCAGTCGGCCGGCGACTGCCCGCGGATGATGGCGGCGTAGAACTCGTCCGCCCGCTGGGACAGCAGGGCGCGGTCGGTATCGGTCAGGGAAGGCTCGGGAGACACCGGCGGCCTCGGTGCGGAACGGGGCGGTGTACCGGGCATCTTATCATGCGGCCGGGGCAATGGTGCGGGCGACCAGATTGCGGCCGTTTACTGAGCGACGGGCGGGAGCCGACACGACACCGAACGAACGGGAAAAATGGGGCGCCCTTGCGGGGTCGGCTCCGGAGCCGGCGACGCCGGGCCGGGTTCTGCATCACCGGGAACGCCGAACTGGCCCGACGCACCAACCGCTTGATCGACCGGCGGTTGTGGGATACCGTGTGACGGCCGCTCCGGAACTACCGGCGCTACACTGGCGGGTAATGCAGACCTACCGGATCACACGTTCAGCGACGGAGGGCATCGCATGAGTAACCAAAAGGCGACCGCAGAGCAGTGGGCCGCCAGCGTTGCGGCAATGGCTGTCGATGCCCTCCTGGATGCCGGGTTGGTTTCACGAGAACAGTTCGAGGCGGCCCGAGCCATTGTCGCTGAAGAAGTTTTCGTCCGGCTGTGCGTCCGGGACTATCCGCCGCCCGTGGACGACGCGACAGTCGGCCAAGCAGTCTCGGAGTTGCGGGAGCAAAGGCTGGCCGATTCAGGCGATACAGCAGACCGCGGAGGCACGGCGCCCTTCAGAAGTGGGTAGGTTCAGCGATCCCGCCGCTGAACTACGTCGTTCGGCCACGAAGCAAGCACTTGCCTGGCGGCATCCTGACCGCTGATCGCGGCTTCCCTTAGAATCGCAGACGGCGGGTGGTGGCTCACATCAGACGGCCCCGCCCGCCATTTCACGGAGGCAGCCATGAGAGCGATCCTGTCGGCGGCGTTGGTCCTCGGTTTCTGCGGCCTGGTGACCGCGGAAGACAAGAAGGCGGACGACAAGAAGGGTGGCGATCCAGTCGGGACGTGGAAGTGCGAGTACAAGATCGGCGACATGAAGCGTGAGTCCACACTGACGGTCACGAAAGAGAAGGACGTCCTGGCCGGGACGATGAGCTGGGCCGACCAGAAGGACGTGAAGCTGAAGGACGTGAAACTGAAGGACGGGGAGTTGTCGTTCTCCGCGGTGCGGAAGGTCATGGACAACGAGATCACCATCGATTACAAGTTCAAGGTCGACGGCGACACGCTGAAGGGGAAGGGGGCGGCGGAATTCAACGGCAGCAAGCAGGAGTTCGACATCGAGGGCAAGCGGGAGAAGAAGGAAGAGAAGAAAGATAAGTAGCATTCGAGGCCTAACGAGCCGGCTGCTCAGCGGGCTCGTTAGGCGGAGGCTTCTGAGGTGGCAAAGGTTGATGCCCAACTGGTGATGACACTTCGCCGGATAACCGACCTGCCCGTGTCCGCGTGCCGCGAAATGCTGGCTGGAGCCGATGGTGACATCGGCGAAGCCCTCCGGCGGCTGTGGGGTTCGCCGTGCTACGATCTGCACGACTCCAACACTCGGGTCGCAGCCGTGTTGGCCTCTCACGGGATCACCTGGATTCCCCCGGAGCGACCGAAGCGATTCGTGCCGGACGCCGAGGTGGTTTCCACGTTGACGTTCAACGGGCAGGCGGTCGAGGCTTACTTTCTGGTCCGTGGGCTGGTCTGCCACTTCAACACGCGCGGCGAACTGATGGCTCGGGCAACCGATGACCCGGACCTGTCGGCGGCTACTCTGGAGTACCTGCGGCGGGTCGGCGCGCGTGAGTTCGGGTCGTTCGCAGAGTTCCAGGCGTGGCGATTCGACCGCGAATCAAACCGTGTGGTGACAAATGGCGATTCGTGAGGCTCATTCGGGGTGGAACGAGGTGAAACTCTTGAGTCCGTGTTCCCGATAACGAAACGCGAATCCCCCGGCACCTTTCCGCGAACAGAGAGGGGCCGGGGGATGAGGTGAAACGTTGCCACTCACTTCAGCTCGACGCTCCAGTAGGCGCTGTCGAGGAACGACTGCCACGTCTGGTACTTCTTCTGGCTCAGCTTCATGTTCAGCACGGGGCTGCGCTTCGGCTTCTCCGGCTTCCGCACCAGCGTCATGTTCGCCTGCCGCGGGGTGCGACCGCCCTTGCGGACGTTGCACTCCACGCACGCGCACACGATGTTCTCCCAGGTGGTGCCGCCCCCCTGGCTCCGCGGGATGACGTGGTCGAGCGACAGCTCACTCGTCACGAACTTCCGCCCGCAGTACTGGCACTGGTTGTGGTCGCGGGCGAAGATGTTCCGCCGGTTGAACTTCACCGCCTGCCGCGGCACCTTGTCGTAGTCCAGCAGGCGGATCACCCGCGGGGCCTGGATCTCGACCGTCGGCGTCCGCACCCAGTCTTCGTGCTCCTCGCGGAAGTTGGTCGCCCGGAACGCGCTCAACTCGGCCCACGACTCGAAGTCGTAGGACGTGTACTGGCCGTCTTCGACGCTGACCACTTCCGCCTGGTACTTGCACAGCAGGCAGAACGCCCGCCGCACGCTGATCACGTGCACGGCCATGAACATTTTGTTCAGCACGAGCACGCTGGCGTCGAGCGGGGAGTACGACCCGGGATTCATGGCGGCGACACCCTCCGGTAAGCAACAACGAACCGGGGGGGGCCGCGGTCGGCCCGCCGGTTCGTTATCTGAGACGCGCGGAAGCTGGGTGAGGTTCGTCCACATCCCCATCTTACCCGTCCGAAAGTGGGCGATGCAAGGGGCTGGCCGGCGGAAATGGGGGCCTTCATCAAAAGTACTCCGCACCCTCCGGGTGCGGTTCAAGAGAGCCGCACCCGGAGGGTGCGGAGTACTTTGGCCCGCCGCACCGGGTCGTCGGTCAGCGGCAGCCGCAGCAGGTGCAGCGCCACCCCGCTTGGCGCATTCAGCGTGTCCAGCCGCCACCGACGGCCGGGGTAGACCAGCCCGCACGCCGGCACGCCCAGCACGGCGGCATACGCGAGCGCCTGGTGAACGTCGGCAGCGGTCGGGTCGGGCCGCTTCCATTTGGCATCCCACACCGACGCGGGCGAAGTGCCGGCGAAGACGGTCAGGTCGGGGGTGAGCGTGACGTGGCCGACCCCGACTTCCGCTTGCGGCCGCACGGCGTCGCCCAGGGCCTCCCGAAACAGCCGCGTGGCGTACCCCTCGAACGCCCGCTCCAAACTCACCAGCACGTTCTCGGTTCCGATCAGGTCGCACCAGTCGATGAGTTCGCGGTACGGCTCGGTGCGGGCGTCCCACGTCATTGCGGCTCGTTCGGCCGCTGACACCCTGGTGTCACTCACGTCGGCGAAGGCGGCGACCGCCCGTGCGAGGGCGTCCCGTGCTTCGGCACTCATGCCCGGTTCGGCGAGCAGCCGCACGGCGACGGCTTTCGGGATGCGGTTGCACGCGATGTCCGGCGTCCACTCGTCGGCGATCTGGTCGAACAGGGTGGGCGAAAGGTACGGCCGGCGGAGTTGGCTGGGCAGGTCGATCCGCCCGCGGAGGTGCGTGTCGGTCAGTTCGCGCTCGACGTACCCGCGGAGCAGGCCGGCGGAAGCACGGGCGAGCATGAGCGACGCGAGGCGGACGGCGAGGAGGTCCAACAAGCCCCCCTCTCCCCCAGGGGAGAGGGGGGCAAATAAGCACCGCACTTCTTCCCACGGGCGTTTCGGGCGGAACGTGAGCGTGTGCCCCTGCACCCGCACCCAGCCGACGTACCCGCGGGCGGTGAGGCGATACCGCCGCCGGTCGAACGTCGGCACCACCTCAACGGCGTGGGCGAACCGCTCGGTCAACTCCGCGGCCACCGCCCGCGGGAGGGCGCGCACCACAGTGCGGCGTTCGGTCAGGGTGAGGGGCATGGTTGTGTTCTGCTCGCTCCGCGAGCGGTCTTGTTTGAACCCGCTCGCGGAGCGAGCAGAACACATCACTCCTTCTTCACCCACGGCGACAACGGCGGCGGGGCGGTAGACGCTCCAGGCTTCGGCTTGTCGTCCGGTTCGATGCCGAACCCGGGCGAGAAGACGGACGGCACCGGTTTCGGTTCCGGCGGCTTGCGGCGGTGCTCCAACGTCCAGAGGCGGAAGCCGAGGTCGTTGCCCTTCTCGTTCTTCGGGTCGAGCTTCTTCGCCCCGTCGTCCACGCCGTCGTAGCTGGCCGAGTACGCCACCGCCCCGTCGGGCAGCTTCTTGTACAGAATCGGCTGGCCGCTGAACGGGTCGGTCGGCACCTCGGCCAGCAGTTCCTTCGGCAACTCGTCGAGCGTGGTCGGGTACGCCCCGGTCTTCGCCCGGTGCCGCTCGCAGGCGATGGCCACCCGTGCCGCGTTCAGTTGTGCCACGATGCGGGTGTCGGCTTCAGTCACCTTGATGACGGCCGGCATGAGCAGGCGGAACAGAATGTACCGCGGCATCGAGCCGATCCAACCCTTCTTGATGATCTGCACGTACTCGTCTTCGGCCGCCCCCACCGCCGCACTGCGCTCCTTGCCCGCCGGCTTGCCCGCCGCGGCGATCAGCATGTTGAACATCTCCAGTGCCACCGCCTGCTCTTCGGGGATCCGCGCCCGCACATAGAGCGAGAGCGGGGTCGGGAACGTCGGTCCCCCGCCGTTCAACTGGTCGGCGCTGAACGCCCCGCTGTCGATGTTCTCAGACAGGCGGTGAAACACCGCCCGCTCGCCCCGCAGCCCGTACAGCAGCCGCGGCTCGTCCGACTCCTTCCCGAACGCGCGGTCCAACTCCGCCAGCGTCGCGTCGTTGAAGTCGGCACCCCAGCACAGCGTCCGTTCCGTCGCCCCGACGGTGATGGCCACCCCCGCCATGCGGATGAGTTGCGAGATGAGCATTGGCTCGTCGCCGATTCCGCGGGCGACGGCGAGGATGGCGAGGCACGATTCGAGTGCCCCGGTGTCGTCGCGGTCGTAGGCCCGCACCCCCGCGTCGTAACTGAGCAGGCCCATCACCCGTCGCAAGTTCTGCTGCTTCTCCAGCAGCGTGCCGATCAGGTCCGGCTCCTTGAACACCAGCGGGAACCCGCCGCCGGGGATGTGCCGGATGCCACGGGCCAGTTCCACCGACTCGCGGGCCTTCCGCAAGTGCGCGCGGGTGTCGGCGACGGCGGCTTTGTTCGGCAGGTGGGGGTTCATCACGTCGCCCCGCCACGGCCCGGCGATCAGGTGCTTCTCCCACTCGCGGTACGCCTTCGGCAACTTCTGCTCGGCCTGGAACGCGATCTCGGCGGCGTTCTGATCCGGCGGTGGCAGCTTGGCGTTCCGCTCGGCGGTGAGTGCGGTCGTCCGCCACGTCGGGTCGGTGGCGTCCAGTTCGGCGACCACCTGATCGCGCTTTGGTGTTGCGGCCGCACGCACGAGGTGGAAGGTGACGAACAGGGCCGACGCCACGAACGCCAAGAACATGAGCGGGGCGACGACGCACCAGCGGAAGCCGGCACTGCGGAAGGGCGAAGTCACGAAGTGGCCTCGGCGGGGGTACGACGCGGCGAACCGAACAGTTTGGCTAAATCGTACCCGACGGGCACCGCCCGCGGGGCGAAATACTCGGCCAGCGTGGGCAACACGTGGTGCGCCCAGACGGCTTGCAACTGGTCTTCCGTCAGGCCGGGCACCATGAAGAAGCTGTGGCCGATCTGCTTGTCCGGGCCGAGGTCGCGGGCCAGCCGGCGGTTCAGTTCGTCGAACAGTTTGACGACGCGCGGGGCGAAGGTGCCCTCACAGTACTCCGCACCCTCCGGGTGCGGTTTGGATCGAACCGCACCCGGAGGGTGCGGAGTACTTTGATGTTCCAGCCACCCGGCCAGCACGGCCGCATCCGCGGTCATCTCCACGAAGCTGAACCGCCGCCGCAGCGCCTGATCGAGCGCCACCGTGCTGCGATCACTGCTGTTCATCGTGCCGACGAGCAGCAGGTTCGACGGCAACCGGAACTGCCGCTTCGAGTGCGGCAGCGTGATGGCTTGGTCGCGGTACTCGAGCAGGAAGAGCAGCTCGCCGAAGATGCGGGGCAGGTTGCCGCGGTTGATCTCGTCCACCAGCAGCACGAACGGCAGCGCCGGGTTCGCCTCGGCTTCGGCCGCGAACTCGCTCAGCACGCCCGGCTCGACGGGGTAGCTGATCTGCGTGCCGCCGTTGGTTTCCACGCTCCGCGGGCGGATGCCCTCGACGAACTCCTCGTAGCTGTACCCCGGATGGAACTGCACCAGCCGCACGCCGCCGGGGCGGTCGTCCGTCAACAGGCGGGCGAGGCTGCGGGCGACGTGCGTTTTGCCGGTGCCGGGCACGCCGTGGAGGATCAACTGCTTCTTCAGCGTGAGCAGGTCGAGCGAGCGTGACAGCCAGGTGTCACCGAGGAACGTGGCCCGGCGGAAGGCGTCGCGGTCGAACGGCGGGGCGGTCGGTGCCTGCCCTCCGCGGCGGGCGAGGGTGGCCCGCGGGTCGTCGTCGAGTGCCGCGGCGAGGAGCGGAACGAGCCGGTCGAACGCGATCAGGATTTCGCCGACCAGGTCGTCGGAGCGCAACAGCGGGTGATCGGGCGGCAGCGTCCGCTCGGCGAACAGTTCCTTCTCCACCGCCCACGTCCGCAGGTCGGCCGCACACTTCACCGGGTGGGCGGTCGTCGCCCCGCGAAAGGTGAAGGCGTCCGGCCCGCCGGTGCGGATCGCGTTGAACAGCAGTTCGCCCTGCTCCTGCACGGCCTTGCGGAACCGCCGGCCGGCCTCGCGGGCGCTCCGCCCCAGGTGAAAGCCGAATGACACCCCGCTGTCAGTGACGCGCACGAACAGTTGCGCGTCGTGCCGCTTGCCCCCGCTGGAGCGCCGGTAGAACGTCACCCACACGTCGGGCGTGTACGGCCCGCTGCGGCCGAAGTCGTTCTTGGCGATGCTGGTGAGAGCCTTCCCCGGCCGCGGGTCGGTCTCCATCTCCCAGCCGTGTTCACGGTGCAGCACGGGCGTAATGTAGCGCTCGGCGAGGGCGGCACACAACTCCACGAGTGGCTCGCGGACGACGAACTGATACCGCTCGCGGTGGGCGTCCATCCACGCCTTCGCGTTGTGCTCGGTCAACTCGCCGAGGAAGTGGAAGGTGTCGGCGGCGAACCCGTGGAACGTGGGGCGGGTGTCCTCAACGAGCCGCGACCGCGAGGGAGCGGGTG
>JANNDF010000673.1:0-1135 GCA_031387445.1 Planctomycetia bacterium | reverse complement strand
CCGGCTGGTGTTCTGCAACGCCTTGAAGTACTCCTCCACATACGGCTTGTACTTGGCCGGGGCGTCTTGCACCATCTTCTGCGCGATCTTGATCCGCTCCGAGTCCGGCAGGGTGCCCCACACCGCGGCGATCTGTTCCAGCGTCTTGTGATCCACCTTGCCGTTCGCCGCGCCGGTGTTCGGCAGGTCGCTCTTGTCCGCCGGCTTGTTCGGGTTCAGTCCCTTCGCCGATCCGGGCGGGCCGTCCGCCGGCGGGCCACTGCCGTTCCCGTTCGCCTCGTTCTCCAGTTCCTTGATCTTCTCATCGAGGCGGAAGATGATCCGCTTCTGGATGTCTTGCGTCGTCTGCCCGCCGCGGGCCAAATCCAGCCGCCGGCCGCTGCTGTCCATCAGCTTGCCGATGTTGGTCAGGTGCTTCTCGTCCTTCGACCAGTTTTGCAGGTCGAAGAACATGAGCGTGGCCACCATCTTGTACCGGTCGGGCGTGTCGGTGGCGTCGTCGAGCAGGCGGGTGAGCGAGGCCACCGCGTCCACCTTGCGGGCCTTCTGGTAGCCGGCGACGCTGTGCTCGGCGACCGCCTTGAAGAACAGGAACGCCGACGGATCGACCACCTCTTCGGCGTTCACCCCTTTCACCGCCAGCAGCGCCTCCTCATACACCTTCTTGCCGGCGAGCGCCCGTGCATACGCCGCGGCCAGGTTCGCCTTCACGAACGGGTCGGTCTCCTCGGCGACCACCGCCGGCACACTGGTCGGCGCGTCCTTCGTGATGTCGCGGGCGTCGGCGAGGGTGGCGGCCGCTTCCGGCTTGCCCAGCGCGATGCTGGCCACCGTCTTCTCGGTCGTGGACTTTTCGCCCGACCAGATGGCGTCGAACTTCGCCCGGTCCATCTTGCCGAGCGAGTTGAGCCACCGCTCCGCGTTCGCCTTCGCGTCGGCTTCGGGCATCGTCCGCAGGGTGCCGAAGGTGATGAGCGACGGGTCGGGGAGTTTGGCGGTCGGTTCGGCCGCGAGGCCGGTGAAGGCGGTGCCGGCGGCGACGGCGGTTGACAGGAGCCACTTGCGCAGGGTCATTGTCGGTCCCTCGTAGGGTGTCGGGCGAAAAGTCCACGACCGAGAAGACGGTGGCCAGCAT
>JANNDF010000652.1:0-1079 GCA_031387445.1 Planctomycetia bacterium | reverse complement strand
CGCGCTCCCGGCGAAGGCAGCGGCCCGCCCTACAACAGCCGTGCATGAACCTCGCCCTCCTTCAGCAGTGGCTTTCGCTCTCGGCCGGCGTGTGGCCGCCGGACGACCGCGTGCTGCTCGGGCTGCCGCCGGGGCCGGTCGATGCCGACCTCGCCGAGCAGAACGCCCTCGCCCGCATGGAGACCCTCCGCCCGCACCAACTACTTCACCCCGAACTCGTCACCGAAGGCATGAACCGCCTCGCCCAGGCGCTCATCGCCGTGTCCGCCCCGCCGCCCGCCGCCGCGAAGCCGGCTTCACCATTCGACGATCTGCCCGACCTCGGCCAGCCGCTCCCCGCGTCGCCCGTTCAACTGGAACCGCTGCCGCTGCCCTCGCCGGTCGTCATCGATTACGAAGGGGCGGACGACGAGGTGGTCGAAGCCGAGGCGGTGAACCTGCCCCCGGCGCCCGTGGTGCCCCCGCCCCGCCCACTGGTGCAGCTCGAAGCCGACCCGCTGGTGCTGGCCGACGACGACCTGCCCCCGCCACCGGCCGGCGCCACGGCCACCCGCACCGACCGCCGCAAGCTGTACCGCGACCTCGCCTTTCTGCGGCAACTGCGGAAGGCGTGGGAGCGGATCGGCCCGGTGGTCGGCGTGCCGACCGAGCCGGTGCAGTCGGCCGAGGCGGTGTTTCTCGTGCTCGTCACGCGGAAGGAACTGTTGCGGCTGTTCGACACCCGCCCCGACCTGACCGACGACCTGGACCGCGGCGGGCGGCTGGTGTTCGCGGTGTTCGCGCAACCGCACACGGCGGCGGTGCTACGGGATCTGGTACCGAGTCAGCGGGCGGCGATGGCGGCCGACTGGGCGGCCGGACGGGTCGGGCTGTTCGCCCGGTACGCCGGCCTGCGGCGACAAATCCGGGCGATGCGGCCGAAGCGGTGGGGCATCCGTCTGGCCGGCAAGGTCGGCCACTTCTTCCGCACCAACCCCGAGTGGGTGCTGGTTGTCATGACCTTGTTGCTGCTACTGGCCGGGCTGATCCGCACGGCGGCGGCACAATGAGGGGAAAGAGACCTCACCCCCCCGGCCCCC
>JANNDF010000650.1:0-21465 GCA_031387445.1 Planctomycetia bacterium | reverse complement strand
GGGGGCCGGGGGGTGAGGTCTCTTGCATGACAGAATCCGAATGGCTCACGGGGATTGATCCGGAAGCGATGCTCGAATTCCTTCCGCAAGAATCCAGTGCCCGGAAATTCCGCCTGTTCGCGGTGGCCTGCTGCTGGGATCGTAAACACCCGCTCTGGGAAGGTCCGGCGAGTCTCACGGCGGTCGCTGTTGCCGAACGGTTCGCCGACGGGTTGGCAACGGCCGAGGAACTGACTGAAGTCCAAACTACGGTTTACGACCAGGTCCGGTTTCAGTTGGAAGCCGGTGAACCCGTCTGGGACCCGACGTACTGGCTCACCGCTCCCGATACCCACCTCCACACTGATGTCCGCACTTGCGCGTTCTACTCGGCCAACCGCGGGGCCGGAGTGCCATTCGACTCGATGGACTACGACATCATTGCTGCGGACTTGAATGCGACGGAGAAGGTGTTTCAGTGTAACCTCCTCGCCTGTATTTTCGGCAACCCGTTCCGCCCGGTCGCGTTCGCCGAGTCGTGGCGGACCGAGACCGCCGTCGCGCTCGCGGCC
The DNA here is from genome assembly GCA_031387445.1 of Planctomycetia bacterium. Lineage (GTDB taxonomy): Bacteria > Planctomycetota > Planctomycetia > Gemmatales > Gemmataceae > JALHQU01. Next base: position 20,914 of record JANNDF010000650.1, on the reverse strand, counting down.
GGCATCTACGCCGACCGTGCCTTCGACCGCCTGCCGATCCTGGCCGACGCCCTCGAAGAAGCGGGTTGCGATGACGCCGACGTGCTGACCCACTGCCGCGACACCGGCCCGCACGCCCGCGGCTGCGGGGTGGTCGATGGCGTGCTGGGCAAATCGTAGGTCGTGATCGAGCAGGTGCGAAGCACCGCGAGGCCCGACGGCCGATCACCTCACCGAAATTGTGGTTCGACGTCGGGCCTCACGCTCCCTTCGGGAGCTGTTCGACCGCGACCTACGACCGCGGCAACAGGAACGGCACGAGCAAGAGCGTCATGATGGCGAACGCGACGGCCGCTGCACCCGCCAGCCCGCCGATGCGACCCGCCGCCGTGCCCTCGGCTCGAATTCCACGCGCGCACAGGAACGCACACCCCGTCAACAGCATGAACACCCCAGACACGACGAGCGGCTGCGGCCACCGGAGGAAGACAGTCTCGACGAACCCCGCCCACCACTCGGCGGTGCCACGCTCCCACCGCATCACGGTGGCAAACGCATAATCCATGAACAGGAAACCGCCCAGCCCGACAATCCCCACCACGCCCACGGCGGCTTGCGCGGCTCGGCTCATTCGGATTGCCACGGCATGGTCTCCCGGAACGTTGTCTTCCCGATCCCCGTCACCCGACGTTTATTCCGCCCGTCGGCTACAATGTCGGCACCCTCCTTCGGGCCGCCGGTCGCATGAACTTCCACGCACTCCCGCCCGTTCCGCAGGACGTCGGCTCCCCGCTGGCCAAGGTGTTCCGCAGCATGCGGCTGGCGGTTCGCAGCCTGTGGTTGCACAAGCTGCGGGCGTTCCTGTCGGTGCTCGGCATCATCATCGGCACGGCGGCGGTCATCAGCCTGATGGCGTTCGGCGAGGGCACCAAGCGCGACGCCCTCGAAGACATCAAGCGCCAGGGGGCGACGAACATCGTCGTGCGGAGCGTCAAGCCGCCGGAAGAGGGGGCGACCGCGTCCCGGTCGTTCGTGCTCAAGTACGGGCTGACGATGAAAGACCTGGAGCGGTTCCGCACGCTCGGCGACAGCCTCACCCGGCTGGTGCCCATGCGGGTGTTCCCGTCCGAGTTCCGGTACAACGACCGCGCGTGCAACGGCCGGCTGGTGGCCACCACCGAAGAGTACCCGGAGGTGAACAAGCTGAGCATGGCCCGCGGGCGGTTCCTGAGCAACGAGGAGGGGTTCGAGCGGCTGAACCGGTGCGTGCTCGGGGCGGGGGTGGCCGACCGCCTGTTCCCGTTCGACGACCCGCTCGACAAGTCGGTGGTCATCCGCGGGCAGGAGTACCGGGTGATCGGGGTGGCGGCCGACCGCATGCCGACCGGCGGCAGCGGGGGCAGCCAGTCGGCCGAGGATTACAACAACGACGTGTACATCCCGATTGAGACGGCACTGGTGCGGGTCGGCAAGTCGGTCATCATCCGCCAGTCCGGGTCGCGGAGCGGCGAAGAGGTGCAGTTTTCGCAGGTGACGCTGACGGTGGACGCCGACTTCGAGACCCGCTCCGGGCGGCAAAAGGTGAAGGCGGTGGGCAACGCGATCAAGGACATCCTCAAGCAGGAGCACCTGAAGGAAGACTACGCGGTGACGGTGCCGCTCGACCGGTTGGAAGAGGCCGAGCGGTCGCAGGACCGCTCGAACAGCCAGCTCGCGTTCACCGCCGCCATCTCGCTGCTGGTCGGCGGTATCGGCATCATGAACATCAAGCTGGCGACGGTGACGGAGCGGACCCGCGAGATCGGCATCCGCCGGGCGCTCGGGGCGAAGCGCCTGGACATCATCACGCAATTCCTGGTGGAAGCGGTGGTGCAAACGCTGGTGGGGGGGATGGCCGGCATGATCGTCGGGCTGGTGATGGTGCTGACCGTGCCGCCGCTGACGGGCTGGCTGGTGAGCATCGGGTGGGCGGACATCCGCCAGCCGGCGGCGCTGACGTGGGAGCCGATTGTGTTGTCGGTGGTGGTGAGCATCGGGGTGGGGGTGGTGTTCGGCCTGTACCCGGCATGGCGAGCGGCCAAACTCGACCCGATTGAAGCGCTGCGGCACACGTACTTTGGCACAAAGGTGAACCCCGGCAGTGGATGCGGGGGTGGCGCCACCAACCCCCCCCGGCATCACTGCCGGGGTTCACCCGCAAGGGGCGAGTGGTGGAATGGCAGACACCGGGGACTTAAAATCCCCTGCTGGCAACAGCGTGCGGGTTCGAGTCCCGCCTCGCCCACTGTCGCATCCAGGTGCGAATCGTTGCAATTCTCGGGGGTTCTGTCGGGTTCGGCATCGACGCGATCGGAGGCGTCTTTTTCCCGAGAGTGTCGGGAGTCTGGTCGAAGCCGGACGGGGTCAGGTGTGACAGGGCTTTTGCCCGGAACCCCGTACTCGCCGCGGTCAGGTCGAGGAGTGGCGGCCCCGTCCGGTCGGTTCGCCGAGTGCCAGCCCGCTCCGGTTGGCAGCGGCGAACAGTCTGACCAACCCCTCAGACGAAAGTTCTCGTCGGGCGTGTCGGACGAGGGTGGCGGTCTTCAGCAGGGGGAGGAAGGCGACTGAGACGAACGGCTTGGTGGTGTCGGAGAACAGCTTGGCCAGTGTTCGCGTGCTGGCCTGGTCGGTTTGGCGACGCCGACACCAGCACCGCGCCCGCGAGTGCCACGACCAGTAAGGCCGGGCCAGACCGACTGGCCGCCAACGGCTGTCAGGACTAAACTCAGGCGACACTCTCGAATGGCTTTGAGTATGAGCGGCGTCGAAGCGGACCGGGCCATCTTGGTGCTCGGTGCAGGCATTACTGGCTTGACCGCGGCGTATGAGTTGTCGCGTGTGTTTCCCGGACGAGTGGTGGTTCTGGAAAAAGAAGCTGAGGTCGGTGGCCTGGCGGCGACATCGACCGCCGGCCAGTTCACCTTTGATGTCGGTTCCCACCGCCTCCACGATAACTACTACCCCGCGGTCGATCAACTCATTCGAGACCTGTGTGGGACGGACCTCCGCCGCCGCGACCGGAAGGGCCTGATCTTCATTCACGACCAGCCGTTACGTTACCCGCCGTCGGCGATTGACATCCTGAGTGCCTTCGGGTTGAAGTCGTTCGTGCGGCAAGGGTTGAGCCTCCTCGCGGCGCGAATGGGACGACTGACACGACGCCAGGAGCCGGACAACTTCGAGGACTACACGACGTCGGTCGTCGGGCGGGCACTGTACGAAGCCTTTTACAGGCCCTATGCCCAAAAACTCTATGGGATCTCGCCACGGTCCATCGCCAAGGATCCCGCCATCAGTCGGGTCCGCAAGTTCTCTCTCCCGGTCGTGCTGCGGGACATGTGGAAGCGTATCTTCGGAAAGAAGAAGGCGACCTACCTCTACCCTGCGCGGGGGATCGGTCAGTTGTCCACCGCGCTCAAGGAGCGTTTCCTGACCAACGGGGGGCGGTTGCAGTTCATTTCTCGACTTGAGGGGCTCAAGATCCGAGGGGACCGTGCGATCGAATCGGTCACCTTCCGCACGCGGGACGGGACAACCCAGGAACTGGCGACGGAGACCGTCGTCTCGACCATCTCACTCGACACGTTGCACGACCTGGTCCGACTGGAGTCCGATGGGGGAGGGCCGCCCCCGTTCGACCTGCGCTGGCGGGGGTTGCGGATCCTCTACCTGGCGACCAGCGACAAGGTTCCGGCCGAACACGAGACCTTCTACTTCCCGGAATCGCACATCCCCTTCGGCCGGGTTTCCGAGCTGAACAAGTACAGCCCGTCCCTGAACCCGGACCCCAAGACCACCTTGCTGACCATCGAAATCCCTTGCTCACCCGGTGATGAGACCTGGGCCATGGGGGACGATCAGTTGACGGAGGTCTGTGTTGCGGGCCTTCAGAAGCTCGGCATCCTCCGCACCCCCGCCCGCGGGAGCGTCACGGTTCACTCGCGTAAGCTCGAGAAAATCTACCCGGTCTATGACATCGGATGGAGAAGGCGGTTTGACGTGATCTACAACCGGCTCAACAGCCTGGACAACCTGTACATCATCGGCCGAGGGGCCCTGTTCTTGCATTGTAACATTGATCACTGCATGCTCATGGCGATGAAACTGTCGCAGCACCTGGAGCACAAGCATGGCAACAAGGACTCGTGGGAGACGATCCGCCAGGATTTCTTCGACTACCGGGTCCGTGAGTAACCGGGTGGGACGCCTGACCTCGATACGAAGGGCGACCGATGTCGATCGAATTCAAGGTCCGCGACTTCTGCCACCCCGTTGCCCTTTTCAGGCTGCGCCGCCAGTTCGAGCGCAGCCAGTGGTTCACTCCCGACCAACTGATTGACTATCAAGAGCAGCGACTGCGGCAGGTCGTCGCCCAGGCGTATCATCAGGTGCCCTACTACCAGGACCTCTTTCGGAGTCTCAAGCTGCGGCCGGAGGACATTCGGACGGTGGCCGACCTGCACAAGCTGCCCACCCTCTCGAAGGCGACGCTCCGGCGAGAGTTCCCACGCCTCCAGGCGACGGACCGGCGGCGGTACAGGCCGCAGGTCGCGCAAACGAGCGGGTCGAGCGGCGAACCGGTGCGGTTCCTCCTCGACAAGCCGTCGAACGTCCTGGAGTTCGTGTACTACTGGCGTCACTGGAGTTGGGCCGGGTACCGGCTGGGTCACCGGTTCGCCGAACTGAGCAGCTCCTATTTCCTGCGAGAGGAGTCCCGGGCGGGCGAAGTCTTCCGCTACCAGCGGGGGTTCGGGCGTCTGCTCCTCAACAGCCTGGCGATCGGCCCGGACAACATCGCGGCATACGCCCGTGCCTTGCGCGAGCACCGGCCGAGGTTCCTGAAGGGGATCGCCTCGGCCCTCTATTACCTCGCGCTGTTCCTCGACGAGGCAGGCGTCCGGGACCTCCGGCTCGGCGGCGTGTTCTCCACGGGTGAGATGCTCCTGCCGTACCAGCGGCGGGTGATCGAACGGGTCTTCCAGTGCCGCGTGCTCGACTCCTACGGTCACATGGAGCGGACGATGGCCGTCTCGGAGTGCCCCGAAGGGAGTCAGCACATCAACCCGGAGTACGGTGTCCTGGAGATGCTGGAGCGGCCGAGTCCGAAACCCCTGGGTGGTCGCGAACGGGTCGTGGCTGCGGACGTCGTTGGGACGGGGCTGCATAACATGAGCATGCCGCTGCTGCGGTACGAAGTGGGCGACGTGGTGGAGGTGCACGAGGACCCCCACGGGTGCCCCTGTGGCCGCGCCATGCCTCGCGTGCGGCGCATCAACGGCCGAAGGGAGGACGCGATCGTCACCCCGGACGGTCGTGTCGTCACGACCCTGTTCACCGTGTTCGACAAGGTCCCTGGCGTCACTCAAGGGCAGGTGGTCCAGGATGAGCCGGCCCAACTCCTGGTCCGCGTCGTGCGGAACCAGCTCTACACGGCCGAGGGCGAGGAGACGCTGCTGGGCTACGTGCGACGCTTCGTCGGGCCGGGCATGCAGGTGAGGGTGGAATACGTCTCGCATGACTCCCTGCACCGGGAAAAGTCGGGCAAGTGCCGGGCCGTCATCTCCCGAGTCCCCCCGCCTTCAATGCCGTCGGGGCATGAGGGCTGACCCAGTCGAGAACAGGAGCTCGATCCATGCCCCTCCCGTCGCCCCTCGCGCTCGCCGGCACGGTGTTGAAACACCCGTTGTACATGCAGAACTTGCTGGTCAAGAAGTTCACGTCCCTGGCACGCTACCGGTGGGCGGAGCGGAACACGGGGAAGGACGACAAAGTGCCCCCGCCCCTGGGGTACAAACTGGTCCTGACCTACAAGTGCAACCTGCGCTGCGTCATGTGCTACGAGTGGGGTGAGGTCGGCTGGTGCCACGAGGCGCCGAAAAAGGCCGTCGCACGGGAACTCGATTTCGCGGTGGTGGAGAAGCTGTTCCGCCAGGTCGCCCACCGCCGACCGTACTTCATCCTCCACGGGGGCGAGCCGCTCCTGTACTCGCACTTCGGCGAGCTCGCCCGCCTCCTCAAGAAACACAACTGCTTCGCCATCACCTGCACGAACGGCACGGCACTGGAGACCCACCTCGACGCCCTGACCGACAACCCCTATCTCACGTTCCTCGTCTCCCTCGACGGCACGGAGCCTGTCAACGACCAGCTACGCGGCCCCGGCGTTTACAAGAGAGTCGTCGACAACATCCGCCGCTTGAAGGCGCTCCGGCGCCCCCCCTACGTCGGCATCCAGTTCACCATCCGCCCCGAGAACGTCGGCGTCATGTACGAGTTCTGTCGGGAGATGGTGGACTTGGGAGTTGACTGGGTACTGCTCAACCCCTGCTGGTTCGTGTCGGAGGACCAGGCCCGGGCGTACGAGGACTTCATGGTCAAACACTTCAGCCTGATGCCGCGGACGCACCTCGGGTATTTAATGCCGTACCCGCTCGACAAGGAGGTCTTCATCGAGCAGTACCAGCGCATCCGCCAGGCCCGCTGGCCGATTCAGATTTCCTGCTACCTGAAGAAGCCGGAGGACATCCACACGTATATCGACACCCCAGCCGTTCCGCCCGGCAATTCGTTTTGCTACCAGCAGTGGACCCGGATGGACATCACCCCGGACGGCGACGTGACGCCCTGCATTCTGTACCCGGACTTGAAAGTGGGCAACCTGCACGACCAGAACGTCATGGAGATCTGGAATTCCGAGAAGTTCGCTCGCTTCCGGAAGGTCCGCCGGCTGGAGGTTCTCCCAGTGTGCGCGAAGTGCAACGCGGTCTATCTGCACGATTCCAAGCGCAAGGTCCTTTAAACAATGGCGACCGAAGCCGAAACGGATCTGCGGGCGATAACCGACCTGTTCGAGCCGCCCGTACTGATCGTCAGTACCGTGGTCGGCCGGGGGATGTACACGCTTGGCGAGGCGGTGCGGGAGCGCTTCGCCGACCCCGCCGCGGTCGAGCACGTGGCGGTCGAGGACCACCTGCCGGGCACTGCCGTCGGCGAAGACTTAAAGCGCTACAAATGGATTTGCAATCATGTGCCGTTCTTACTGCATCTGATTTATACCGTGCCGCTGTTCTACTACCGGAAGTATTTGCGCGAGTCCTGGTTCGACTGGTCCGACCTCACACTCTTGAAGGACAAGATTGAAGCCGCCCGACCCCGAACGGTGCTGTGCATCAGCCACCGACCGGCCTTCTGGCTCGCCAATCTGAAGCGGCGGCAGAAAATGGACTTCAAACTGTGGGGCCTCCTCGGCGAGTACGGCCCCACCCTGGGCTGGAAGTACATCTTCTGGGAGCAAATGAACGGCTTCCTGTCGCCGCTCCCTCGCGACCGGCTGAATTACTCGTTCCCAGCGGACCTGACGTTCAAGACCATCGACCTTCCCGCCCGTCGGGCGTTTTCCGATCTCGAAGCTCACCCCGGCTCGAAGGGTTGCGTACTGCTGGTCTGCGGCTTTTGGGGCCAGGGGCCAATCCTCCAGCTCCTGAAGCAGCTCCTCACCGCGGACGGTGCTCTCCGTGTGCATGCCGTCTGCGGGGTAAACGGAACTGCCTACGACGAGACTCGACGGGCGTTTCGACACCTGCCGAATGTTCACGTTCATGGCGCCGTCGAATCGCTCGCCCCGTTGATGCGGGAAGCCGGCTGCGTCATCACCAAGCCCGGCATCTCGACGACCCTGGAGGCGGCGGCGGCGCGGCGAAAGCTGTTCCTCGTGCCCGGGATCCCCGTGGCGGAGAACCGCTACAACGCGGGCTACGCACAGGCCCACTTCGGGGCCGAGTGGTTCACGGTCGAAGGTTTCCGCCAGTGGCAAGCGTCACACGGGGGTTGAGATGCCGACTCACGACACCGGGCCGGGCGTCGGCACCCGGCTCGACCGGGAACGGGTCCACTGGGACCGCGTCTACGACCGCCGGGGGGGGCAGCCCCAGAACCTGTCGTGGATGGAGTACGTCGAGGGGACGACGTTCACGGCCGAATTCTTCCGTGGTCTGTTGAAGCCGCTCAGCCGCCGACGGGTCCTGTCGATCGGCGGCGGCGTGGACCGGTTGGGCGTCGGCCTGGCGAAGGAAGGCCATCTGGTCGTGTGCGTGGACATCTCGCCCGTGGCGTCGGCGCGGACCCAGGCGCTGGCCGACGAGGCCGGCGTCGCGGACCGATTAACCGCCCGGCCGACCGCCTGCGAGGAAATGGCCTTCGCGCCAGCCAGCTTCGACGTCGTCGTCTGCCGGCGGGCCCTCCACCACATGGAGATCGCCCGCGTACTCCCGACGATCCACGCCGCGCTTGAGACGGGCGGGGTGTTCGTCGCCGAGGAGCCGGCGTGCCTTCACCCGCTGGTCCGATGGGTCCACGAGCGGTTTCCGTTCTACGGCGACGCGCCGCACACCCCGGATGAAAAGGAGCTGACGCCCCCCGACCTGGACCTGCTCCGCAAGACTTTCCGCTCCACCCGCCTCTACCACTTCGACTTTCTGGCCCGCGAGAGCATCGCGTACCTGCTCAACAATCGCGGGTGGAGCCGCCTCCTGTACCTACTCGGGAAGACCGACTACCACCTGGTCAATCGCCTGCTCCCGCCGCTGCGCCAGTTCTGTAACTACGTCGTCGTGCACGCCACCAAGTAGGCCCCCGGAGTCGGCATGAAGATTGGGATCTACAACCAGTTGACGGTTCACACCCTCGGCGGCGCGGAGTTCGCCGTCGCGGCCCTGGCCGACGACCTCCGGCGCGAGCACCGCGTCGAGATCGTCAACCACTGCGCCACCATGACCGTCGGGGAACTGGCCGAGTTCTCCGGATGCGACCTCACCGGCGTCAGTATGCGGTACGTCCCGAATAGCCTCGACCCGTACGTCACGTGCCGCAATCCTTTCCGCCGCGACCGGCACGAGCGGAATTGGCAGGCGACCCTCAGCGAGCCGTACGACCTGTTCGTGAACTTCGCCCACTGGATCCCGCCCTTTTGCCACGCCCCCGTGGGCGTGTTGATCGTGCTGTTCCCGCTGTTCATTCCACCGGACCGCGTCGTCGGCGAGCCAGACTCTTCCCCCCCCCGCCCTCCGATCCAGAAGTGGCTCCGGGATCGATACTACGGCTGGCAGTGGCGGCGGCGGCTGGACAGCTATCAGGTGAAGTTGTCGATTTCGCACTTCACGCAGTCGTGGACCCGGAGGTGGTGGAACCTCTCCTCCCCGGTCCTCTACCCGCCTGTGGCCACGGACGTGGCCCCGGCCGAGAAGTCCAAGACCATCCTGAGTGTCGGCCGGTATACACCCTCCTACACGATGGACAGCAAGAAACAGTTGGAACTGACGAAGACGTTCACCGAATTGGACGAGGGGCTTCGGGCCGGCTGGCAGTTCTACTGCGCGGGTCGGGTCAGCAACATCCCCGTGGACCGGGAGTACTTCGAAGCGGTTGTCCGCCAGGGCGACTCGACGACGCACGCGCTGGCGAATGTGACGCGCGGGGAACTGAACCACCTGCTCCGGCGGGCCGCCATCTTCTGGCACGCGACCGGGCTGGGGACCGATCCCGTCCGGGAGCCTCACGCCTCGGAACACTTCGGCATTTCGACCGTCGAAGCGATGGCATCCGGCTGTGTCCCCCTTCTCATCAACCGGGGCGGGATGACGGAGTTGGTGCAGCACGGGGTGAACGGGTTTCTCTGGGATGACCTTGCCGAGCTGAAGGACTTCACAACGCTCCTCCTCCACAACGAACCGCTCCGCCGCCAGTTGTCCGAGGCGGCACGGTTGCGCGGTCGGCACTTCAGCCAGGCCCGGTTCCTGCAAGGGTTCCGACACCACGTCGGCCCGTTCGCCCCGGAACTGGCTCCGGTCGAGGCGGGCGTGCGACCTCCTCACGCGGGCAAGAGATGACGTCACATCACCGCAGGAGGTCGTTCCCCCTTTCCCGGCTCTTGAGCTGCGGCGTCTGGCCCGCCCTCCCGCTCACCGGCCACCGGCTCCTGCCCCCCGATTTCCTCGACACGTGCCCCCTCGTCACGGCGTTCGCCCTCTGGACGCTCGCCGGGGTCGTTGTCTGGTCCGTACCCCTGTTGGCCGCCGCGGCTCTCCGCGTCTATCGGCCCGCGTTCTTCGGACTCGCCGGCTGGGCGGTGGTTGCTGTCTGCCTGCTCGCCCCCGGCTCCCCGACACTCCCGGCCGCCCCGTGGACGACCTGGGACGCCGTCCTGGCTGCCGGCCTGACCCTCGCCGCGGTGCTGTACCTGGGCTTTCCTCGCGAGACTGCACTGGAAGGCAACGACATGGGGGTGTACGCCAACCACGCAGTTTTCATCGCTCGCCACGGCCGGCTCGACATCCCTTACCCGTGGGAGGGGATCGAGCGAGGAATCGCCGACGACCTTCAGAGGCACTCGCCGCAGGGGAGCGGTCTCTTCCGCAACCACGTCTTCATCGGGTTCCAGAAGGATGGCCCGGTGCTGACCGCCGAGTTCGGCCACGTGTGGCCGGTGTGGCTGGCTCAGGCCTTCGCGACCGCCGGCCCTGCCGGTCTGTTCCGCCTCAACGGGGCCGTCGGCCTGCTCACACTCGGGGCCTTCTACGGGCTTTGCCTGACGGTCGCGCCGGTCCCGGCCTCAGTCGCCATCACCCTCTTCATGGCGCTCGCCCCGAGTCAGGTCTGGATCGTTCGGACCACCCTGAGTGAGGCCTTCACCCAACTCGCGGTCTGCGCGGGTGTCCTCGTCCTGCTCAAGGCGTTGAAGACTGGTGAACCGATGCTGGCCCTCTGGGCCGGCGGGTTCCTCAGCTTCTCGGCCCTCATCAGGTGCGACAGCCTCTTGCTGCTCCCTCTCCTCTTGGCCGCGCAACTCGGCCAGGCGCTGTTGGTGCAGCCGGTCGGCCGCTTCGATCCCGTTTGGTCGTGGTTCCACGCCGCGGCTTTGCCCGGGTTCCTCCTGGCCGCGGTTTACTTCGCTGCCCTCAGCCGGCCGTACTTCCGCAAGCAGTTCTTTTATCTCCGCCTCATCGGCATCGCGAGTGCAGGTTCCGCTGTCGCGCTCTTCCTACTTCCTCCCCTCGTGGGCGACGGCGCCCGCGACCTGTTGGCGACTGTCCCGGCCGCAGACGTACTCGGCGGCTGTGTGGCTCTGCTTGCCGCCTACGCGTACTGGGTTCGACCGGCCGTGGTCAGCTACCGACTGAACTTCCCCGACCACCCCCAACACGGACAGCACTACCGCGCCGAACACTCCCTCCGCGATCTCGGCCGTTACCTCTCCCCGGTTGCCCTCGCCGCCGCGGTCGCGGGGTGTTGGCTCGCATTGCGCGACGCCCTGGGTGCCTTCGCCCCCGAGTTCCTGCCCGCGATCGTGATCGTGGCCGGGTACGCCGGACTGTACTTGTACGACCCGTGCGACGACCCGTTCCACTTCTGGCGGGTGCGACGCTACGTGCCCGTCGTCATCCCCGGCATCCTCCTTTTTGCCGCCGTCGCCGGCGGGCGGGGACTGGAACTGCTCCCGGACGTGTGGCAAGGGGTCGTGGCGGGCGTGGCCGTGGTCGCCCTGGTCGGGTTCGCTGTGTGGCGGGGGGCGCCATTCTGGTGGCGGGCCGAGGACGCAGGAGTGTGGGAGCAACTCCGGACTCTCAGCGAACTGGTCCCTCCGGACGCGCTCGTCTTCGCCGCCGGGCGTCCAGACTGGATGATGACGCTCTCCGTCAGTTTCGGCCGCCGGATTGTGCCTCTCGATCTCGACCATGATGCCGGTTGGGAGTTGCTCGCTCGCGGGGTCGCCGACCAGATCCGCCAGGGGAAGACGGCTCACATCCTACTCGACAACGGGCGCTTCCTCACCCCGCATGCCCGTGAGATCGGCCGGGCGGTCGTGTTCCGGCAGGATCTCGAATCCAAGTCACACCCAGTACCAGGTCGATTCGTGGACGACGAGGTGATGGTCGTATTGTTCGCCATTGACGGCTTCATCGAGCCACCAGCCCTCCACCGCGGCGCCTTCGGCGGAAATAAGGTTTGGGGCGTGACAGAATCCGGTTTTCATCGCGAATTGGCCCCACCATTCCACCACCCGCTCCGCCACACCAACGGGCACGCCGTGCTCGAAGTTCCGATACCGAAAGGCGACTGGCCGGATCACGTACTGGTTGATGTCGTCTACTTCAGCCCGAATGTCGGTCACCTGCGGGTGGTTGTGAACGGGTATGAACTGCATACCGGCCCGCTATCGAGGCGATGGTTCGGCATCCTCTCGATGGCGCACGTGCCGGCTGGTCCGGTGCTGACGATTGAGGTGATGAGCACAACTTGGGTGCCGTCGGACATCTTTGCCGGCTCACTTGATGATCGAGCCCTGGGTGTTGCGGTCCGGGAAGTCAGGCTGTGGGCGAGTGGACGGACGATCGATTCGTGACGTTCTGTTTCGTGACGAGCCAAATTGTGCAAAGCGCAATTTTTCCTCGCAACTGCTTGCTGACTGACAACCTGTTGTGGAACGCGGCCGTTCCACGAAATGGAATGCTGTCCCTTCAGCACCACCCAGTCGTCCCGCATTCCTCGAGGCACAAACCGCGAACTGACCGCTATTCGGTCTTCCGCAGTTGACCTTCGTGGCAGACCCAACGGCGGTTGCGAGAGCCTCGTCGCCGATCCCCCTCCGCCCACAGGGTGAGCCGAGGGGCGGGGGACGACGGCGGTGTGGGCTTGCACCCTCTCCCCGGCGCGGGCGAGCCGGGGAAGGGGGCCGGTCCTGGGTCAGGCGACGAACACCCCACGGGGGTCGATCCCGTCGCCCACGAACACCGATTGGACTTCGAGGAGCGGAGACAGCCCGAACGTCTTCACGTGCGGGCCGCCACCCGAACCGGCCGAGGTCGTCAGGTCCAGGTCACCGTTCACGTCGAAGTCGGAGTAAGCCACCCGCACCCCGCCGGTGAACGTCTCATCGAAGGCGAAGAAGCTGGCGAGCGGGGCGTCGTCGGCGATCACCCCGTCCGCCCGCACCAGCCCCAGGTTGGCGGCGTCGATCACCTTCACGTGCGGGCCGCCGCCAGCCCCCGCCCCGACCACGATCTGTCCGCTCGCGGCGGCCACGTTCACCCCGCCAGTGAACCCCACGTCGAAGGCGAAGAAGCTGGCCAGTTCCATCCCGCTCGCCCCGTCGAACACCTTCACGTGCGGCCCGCCCCCGCCCCCACCACCACGTCCGGCACCCGGTCGCCGTTCAGGTCGCCCGACGCCACCGTCACGTCCCCCAGGAAGCCGGGGAAGGGTACGAATTTCGTGGTCTGACCAGCCGGCTGGTTCACCACCCACACGGTACCGCCGACCGAGTACACGGCGACCGGCGGCGGCGGGAGGATCGTATTGGGCGAGGCCACCACGACCGCCAGGTCGGTGGCCGCGGCGACTGAGGAAGAGAAGAACCTCGCGTACGTCTCCCTGGTACAATCCGACCGCACCCCGCAGCGGTACGCCACGGACCTGAAGGCGGGGCGGTGGGGCCTGGGTTACCAGTTCGTGCCGACGAAGGACACCGCGGGCGGGATGCGGCTGGTGCGGAAGGGTGAGACGTGGACGACGTACCACCTGGCCGACGGCAAGTGGGTGCAACTGGACAAGAAGTTCGCGGCCGGGTTCAAAGACCCGGTGTACCTGTCGGTGACGATCGGCAACAAGAACGAGGCGAACAAGCCGCTGGCGTTCGCGGCCGAGTTCACCTTCACCGACCTGCCCGCCCCGCCGAAGTGAGCCGTACGCCGGCCGTGTGAACACACCAACCGTCCGGTTGCGACTGCGCCGGAACGGCACCCATCGGAGAGAACACATGTGGACTGCGGACGAACTGACCCGCGTGCGGGCCGACCTGCTCGCCCAGTTGCGGGAGTTGGATCACGTCGGGGCCGACGACGGGTCGGGGCACCACACGCCCGGTGACGAGGCCGAGGAACCGGACGCGGACAACTCGACCGAGGCGGAGGAACTGGCGGCACGGTCGGCCGAAGCCGACGTCACCGTCCGGGTGATGGCGGTGGAACGTCACCTGCGGGGGGAAGTGGCGGACGCCCTCGCCCGGCTCGATCAGGGGCGCTACGGGGTGTGCGAGAGGTGCGGCAAGCGGATCACGAAGGGGCGGCTGCGGGCCCTCCCGCACGCCCGCTGGTGCATGCCATGCGCACGCGCGGCGAAGTCGGCCGGCTGACCGCCCCCCCCAAGGGCGGTCCACACTCCGGCGCCCATTGCCGGCCTCGCGTCCAGTGGGTGCAGGCCGGCAGGCACCTGGAGCCGAGATCAGTAGTCGGTCAACATCCGCGGCGTGAACGACATCCGCAGGGCGTTCAAGACCACCAGCACGTCGATCAACTCCTGGGTGACAGCCCCGGCGACCGGCGGAAGCCACCCGACGGCCGCTACGATCATGGCCAGCACGCTCAGGGCCATCCCGCCCACGGCACTCTGGAGGGCGATGGTGCGGAGCCGCCGGCTCAGGTGGAGCAGTTCGTCCACCCGCTTCAAACTGGCATCCAGAATGACCGCGCCGGCGGCCTCGGCGGTCACGTCGCTGTTTTGGCCGAACGCCAGCCCGGTGGTGGCGGCGGTGAGCGCCGGGGCGTCGTTGATGCCGTCGCCGACGAAGACCGTGTTCGCCCTCGCCGTCTCCGCCCGCACCAGTGCCACCTTCTGCTCGGGCGACTGCTCGGCGTGGACCTCTTTGATGCCGACCGCCTCGGCCAAATACCGCACCTCGCTCTCCCGGTCCCCGGACACGAGTAGCACCCGCGTGAACCCGTGCCGGCGGGCGAGGTGGGCGATGAACGCCGACCCGTCATCCCTCGGGCGGTCGCGAAACCGGCCGACCGCCGCCGGCCGCTCGTCCACCAGCACCACGCACTCCAGACCGCCCGCGGACGGCGGTAACGAGCTTGCCAACTCGGGCGACTGGGCGAGCAACTTCGGCCGCCCGGTCACGCGGATCGCCCGCCCCTCCACCACCCCACTCAGCCCCTGCCCCGGTCGTTCGGACACCTCGTTCGCCTCGGGCCGTTGCAACTTCTCCCGCGCGGCCGCTTCCACCACGGCGACGGCGAGCGGGTGGCGGGAGTATTTCTCCAAGCTGGCCGTCCACCGCAACACGTCCCCGGCCGGGTGTGAGCCGACCGGCACCCACTCGACGACCGCCGGCCGGCCGTAGGTGAGGGTGCCGGTCTTGTCGAAGATGGCGACGGTGCAGTTCGGCAGCGACTCAAGCACGGCCGGGTCTTTGATGACGATGCCCCGGCGGGCGGCCACCGAGATGGCCCCGATGATGGCCACCGGGATGGCGATGAGCAGCGGGCACGGGGTGGCCACCACCAGCACCGCGAGGAAGCGGTTCGCGTCCCCACTCGCCAGCCACGCCAGCAGGGCGACGGCCAAGGCCACCGGCGTGTACCACGCGCCGAGCTTGTCCGCCAAACGCCGCAGTTTCGGCCTCCGCTGTTCCGACTCCCGCATCACCCGCATGATCTTGGCGTGTCGGGAGTCTTCGGCCCGCGACACCGTCCGCACCGTGAGTGCGCTCTCCCCGTTGATCGCCCCGGACAGCACCGCCGAACCGGGGGCCTTGGGCAGCAGGAACGGCTCGCCGGTCAGGTACGACTCGTCCATCGTCCCGTGCCCGTCGGTCACCACCCCGTCCACCGGGCAGGTCTCGTGCGGGAAGAGGATGACCGTGTCGCCGATCGCAACCGCATCGAGCGGGACGTCGTCGAAGTGCCCGTCCCGTTTGCGGTGGGCGACGGTCGGCATCCGCTTGGCCAGGGCGGCCAGGGCGGACGACGCGCGGCGGATGGCGAACCACTCGATCGCCTGCCCGCCGGAGAGCATGAGCACCACCAGCGCCCCGGCCAGGTAGTCGCCGAGGACGGTGGCGGTGACGATGGAGATGCCGGCCAGCAGGTCCGACCCGAACTCGCCGCGGAAGAGGTTCCGGGCCAACCCCCACACCAGGAAGGTGCCGCCGGTCGCCAGTACCACGAGCAGCGGAATGTCCGCCGGCCGGACCCAACTCTCATTGCCGGCCTCCGGGAGGACGAGTCGAAGGGTCAACGCGAGTGCGATGCCGACGACGGTGAGGACCGCAATCCCGACCGACCAGCGAGGCGAACTCAGGTCGGAGGGTGGGGGCGGTGGTGTCATTGCACTCCAGGGGCATGTCTCAATCGGGTTCGCCACGCGTTGCTGACAGAATAGGGCAGCCGGTACCGGCTTGACGATCAGGCTGTCGATCGTCTCAGTGGACCCCGTTTGCCGGGCGTGTGGAAGGGGAGCCGCCGGGGTGGAAAGAGTTTGTCCGCCTCGGCCACGCCCGTCCCTTCGCTGTGTCCACCCGGGCAACGGCGGGTGAGGTTCACCCGGCCGGCTGACGCCGGCGGTTCCCAGAGTTTCGCGTGGGACTTGTGACGGCTCACGGGGGAGCCTGCGCCAACGCAACTCGGGTGCCGTCACCACCCTCGCTGTGATCGACAGACGTGCTCACCGGGGCGGTCGGTTTCAGTCCGCTCCGGTCTGGCATCCGGGTTGCGTTGGGGGCCGATATTCCGCCGCCGTCCCCGCGTGTG
Organism: Planctomycetia bacterium; assembly: GCA_031387445.1. Taxonomy (GTDB): domain Bacteria; phylum Planctomycetota; class Planctomycetia; order Gemmatales; family Gemmataceae; genus JALHQU01. The sequence continues at coordinate 4,313 of JANNDF010000650.1, read as the reverse complement.
GACGGCCATCACCTCCACCGCCACGAGGAGTTCCGGCCATGTCCCAGTACAGCGACTCGCAAGCCCTCACGCTCATCGTCATCGTGACCGGCTCGATCGTGTACTCGTTGATTCTCTGCGGCATCGCCGCGCTCGGGTACTTCCAGAGCAAGGCCGAACCCAGAGCGTAGTACCCACCCGGAACGCGGATTCACCGGGCCACCCGTGAGCGGTGGCGCGGTGTCGTTTCAGGGACGGGGTGGAAAAGCGTTTTCCGCTGTGGATATCCGACCGGCAATTCGGTTGGCAGTGCGACGGGGGAAGGCGACCGACCGGTTCACCCGGTCTGCTGGGTAATCGTGGTGACGTTTCCGACCGTGAGGCCGAAGTGGGCCAGCTTCGCCCGGAGTGTCGGACGGGTGATGCCCAGGACGGCCGCCGCCCGGGTGATGTTCCCGTGGGTGTGTTCGAGCACCTCGGCGAACAGTTCCCGCTCGACCCGCTCGATCACCTCGACGTGCAGGTCGCTTGCACCCTCCCTCAGCCGACCGCGGATGAACCGCAGGGTGTCGCTCTCCGCCGCCGTCGGCTCCGCCGCCGGACAACCGGACGTCCGCACCTCGGGCGGCAGGGTGTCGGCCGTGAGCACCGGCCCGGTCGTCTTCAGGAGGGCCTGCTTGAGAACGCTTTGCAACTGCCGCACGTTGCCCGGCCAGCGGAACGCCGTCAGCGACGCCATGGCGTCGTCGGACACGGCGGACACTGCCTTCCCGAACTCGCGGGCGAACAGCCGTACGAAATGACGAACCAGGACGGGAATGTCCTCCCCGCGGTCGCGGAGCGGGGGCAGGTGGACCGGGCACACGTTCAACCGGTAAAACAGGTCCTCCCGGAAGGTGCCGGCGGCGATCATGGCCGGCAGGTCGCGGTGGGTGGCGGCGATCAGCCGCACGTCCGTCCGCACCCCTTCGTTCCCGCCCACCCGTTCGAACTGTCGCTCCTGGAGCACCCGCAGCACCTTCCCCTGGGTGAGCAGGGTCATGTCCCCGATCTCGTCCAGGAACAGGGTGCCGCCGTCGGCCTGCTCGAACCGCCCGATCCGTTTCCGGTCGGCCCCGGTGAACGCCCCCTTCTCGTGCCCGAACAGCTCGCTCTCCAGCAGGTGCTCGGGGATGGCGGCACAGTTGAGCGCCAGAAACGGCTTCCCCTCCCGCGGGGAGTGCTGGTAGACGGCGCGGGCCACCAGTTCCTTGCCGGTGCCGCTCTCCCCGAGGACGAGTACCGTGGCGTCGGTCGGGGCCACCCGGCCGATCTGCTTGAACACCTCCTGCATGGCCGGGGAGCGACCGACGAACGGGTCCTCCGGCCCGTCCGCCGGGGGGTGCCCGTCCGTCACCTTCGTCGGCACCCGCATCAGCCGGCCGACGGCGAACGCCCGCCGCACCACCTCGTCCAGTTGGTCCGGGTCGATGGGCTTGAGCAGGTAGTCGTAGGCCCCCCGCCGCATGGCCTCGATGGCCGTCTCGGACGTGCCGTGCCCGGTCATCAGGACGACCGGCACCTTCGGGTCGATGGCCCGCAGGTCGCCCAGCAGGTCCAGCCCGCTGCGGCCCGGCAGCCGCACGTCGCACAGCACCGCGTCCGGGCGCGAGGCGGTGAACGCGTCCCGCCCGACCTGGGCGGAGTTGGCCGGGATCACTCGCACCCCGTCACCGGAAAGTGCCAGGGTGAGTGCCTGGAGCACGTACGGGTCGTCGTCGATGACGAGCAGGGTGTGCATCCGTCGATCCCACCGAAGGGGGCGAGCACAGAACGTGTTGGGGTGCAGTCAGTGTACCCGCCCAGGGGTCCGCGGGCGTGAAATCGAACGGTGAGGGTGTGCCAGTGGATTGAGCGGATAACCCCTGCCGGCGTCAGCCGGCTGGGTGCCGAACGCCCCTGGAACCGCCGGCGTCAGCCGGCTGGGTGCCGAACATGCCCCCAACGAAAGGCACACCCGAGTGTGACACCAACTCTCACACCCGCGGGGCGGCTCACGTTTGGGGCGAGGGGGCGGCGTCGGCCGGCCGGCCGGCCGCGGGGAGGAACACCGAGAACCGCGTCCCCCGACCCGGTTCGGAGTACACGCCGACGAACCCGCCGTGCGACTTGACGATCCCCTGCGCCGTCGCCAGCCCCAGCCCGGTGCCCTCGCCGAACGGCTTCGTGGTGAAGAACGGGTCGAAGATGCGAGCCTGCACTTCCGGCGTCATGCCGGTGCCGGTGTCGCTGACGGCCACGTGAACATACCGGCCGGGGCGGGCGCCGGGGTGGCGGGCCGCCCGCTCCGGGTCGAGCGTGCGGTTCTCCACCCGGATGGTCAACGCCCCGCCGGCGGGCATGGCGTCCCGGCCGTTCACGCACAGGTTGACCAAGACCTGGGTGAGCTGGGTGGGGTCGCCGACCACCGGCCACAGGGGGTCGCCGACGGCGACGGTGAAGGCGATGGTCTTGGGCAGGGCGTGGTCGAGCAGCCCTTTCACTTCTCGTACCAGTTCACCGACCGCCACCGGCACCCGCTCGCCGGTCATGCCGCCGCCGAAGGTGAGCAACTGGCGGATCATCCCGGCACCGCGTTCGATGCTCGCCTGGGCCGTTTCCAGCAGGGCCGTGCGGTCCAGGCCGGGGCGGTCCCGCAGCAGCAGCTTGACCGCCACCAGCACCGGGGTGAGGACGTTGTTCAGGTCGTGCGCGATGCCGCTGGCGAGCGTGCCGATGCTCTCCAGCCGCTGGGCGCGGAGGAACCGGGCCTCCAACTCCTTGCGGTCGGTGATGTCGCGGACGAACCCGATGAACCGCCGCGGCGGGCCGGCCGCCTCCCGCATCGACAGCTCGATGGGGAAGGTGGTGCCGTCCTTCCGCCGGGCGACCACCTCGCGGCCGATGCCGATGACCCGCTTCTCCCCGGTCCGCAGGTAGCGGGCGATGTACCCGTCGTGCTCCTCGCGGTACGGGCTGGGCATGAGGGCGGACACGTTCCGCCCGAGCAGTTCGTCGGGCGGGTAGCCGAACAGTCTGGCGGTGGCGGCGTTCACCTGGTGAATCGCCCCGGTGTCGTCGATGGAAATGATGGCGTCGGTGGCCGCGTCGAGGATCGCCCGGAGGGACTCCTCCCGCAGTCGCAGGGCCGCCTCGGCGTGCCGTCGCAGGGCGATCGATTGCCGCAGTTCCTCGTCCGCCTGCCGACGCTCGGTCACGTCCTGGCCGACACGGCGCGACTCCTCCGCCCGCTTGACCGCCGTCTCATTCTCGGTGACCAGCACCACCCCGCCGACCCCGCCGGCCTCGTCGTACCACGGGCGGAGGTCCCACCGCACCCACCAGGTGCTACCGTCCTCCCGGTCGAATCGGTCTACGTCGGCCTGCACCGCCTCCCCGCCCAGTGCCCGCCGGTGGGCGTCCTTCCAGCGGGCCGGGAGATCCGGGAGCACCTCGTGATGGGAGCGGCCGATCAGGTTCTGTCCGTCGAGGCCGTAGTCGGTCAGCCACCGCCTGGTGACGGCGAGGTACCGCATGTCCCGGTCGAACAGGGCCACCGCCATCGGGGTGTGGTCGAGCAGGACGCGCAGAAGGGGAGGAGGGTCTGGGGCGGGCGACACGAGGGGACTGGATCGTACTAAAGGTTCGGGGGAGGACACGGCACACCTCGTAGATGGAGGCGAGATGAACCGAGGCAACTGCTGTGCCGACGGGCGGTTTCACCGTGCCTGTCAAGATTCTCGTGTCAGGCACGTCGGGCACGTCGGTTCTCGTCGGTTTTCGGGCCGCGTGGGCGTGCGACCGTCGGTGCTGCCGAGTGGTCATCAGTTGAGAATACAGGTCTTTCCCGCTGCTCACGAGCCTTGGGGTGTTTCAGTTTGATGGGGCCAGCATCCCGCCGGTCGGACTGCGACGACCGACGAGACGCCAGTCCCATCGAACTGAAACACCCGGACACGGGCGAAGGTGGCCCACTCCTCGCTCGCGGCGGCGGTGGATCGCCCGCCGACGGCGGCCGCTTTCATGAGGGTGAGTGCGGTGAGCCCCACTAAAGCGCCCCTCCCGTCGGCAGCCGCCGTGCGGGCCAGGCCTCTGGAGGCGACGGCGTCCTTGAGGGTGGGGCGGGCCCGGCCACAGCCAGCCGGACACCACGCACTGGCCAGCGTCGCGGGTCCGCCAGCAATTCCCGGCGAGTGGAATTTGGTTTGAAAAGCTCGATTTCGGCGAGCCTTTGGGGCCGCAGCGGGTTACGCTCGGCCGGTCTTCGGTGCCCGTTGTTGTACCGGGAACATCTCTCGCCGGGCGGTTGTGATGAG
>JANNDF010000649.1:0-15969 GCA_031387445.1 Planctomycetia bacterium | reverse complement strand
TTTGTTCCGGCGTAATCCCCCCCCCCCGCCCCCCCCGCCCCCGCTGGGGGGGGGTCAACAACCTTGGGTTTGGTCCCCCCCCCCGGCCCTGGCGGGCCGGGTTCGTCATGACGTACCCTACCTCTCCTCGACCCGGAGTGGTCGACATGACGAAAGACGATGTTGCCGCCGCGCTCGACGAGATCGGCGTACTGCTTCAACTCACCGGCGAAAACGACTTCCGCGTGCGGGCGTACACCAACGGCGCTCGGCTCCTCTCGCAGTTTCAGGGCGACTTCAAATCCACCGTGGCCGGCGGCAAGCTCGGTGACATCCGAGGCATCGGCGACGCCCTGGCCGAGAAGATCACCACGCTCGTGAACACCGGCCGATTGCCGTACCTGGACGAACTCCGGGCGTCGGTCCCGCCGGGGCTGCTCGACATGCTCCGGCTGCCGGGCATCGGGCCGAAGAAGGTGAAGGCGATGCACACCGAATTGGGCATCGACAGCATTGCCAAGCTGAAGTCCGCGTGTGACGCCGGCGAGGTGGCCAAGCTCAAAGGGTTCGGAGAGAAGACTCAGGAGAAGATCCTGGCGGGGATCAAGTTCCTCGACACCGTCGGCCAGCGGGTGCGGATCGACCAGGCCGAGCCGGTGGCCGAGGCATTGTTGGCGAGGTTGCGGGCACTACCGGGCGTGACCCGTGCCGAGGTGTGCGGCAGCCTCCGCCGCCGACGGGAGACGACGAAGGACATCGATCTTGTCGCCAGCAGTGCCGACCCGGAAGCCGTCACGGCGGCGTTTGCCAGGTTTCCCGAAGTGGTCCAGGTGGCCGGGCAAGGGCCGACGAAGTGTTCGGTGGTCGTCCAACTGCCGACGGAAGGCAAACCGATCACGCTCAACGCCGACCTGCTCGTGGTGGCCGATGACCAGTTCCCGTTCGCCATCTTACACTTCACCGGGAGCAAGGAACACAACATCCGTCTGCGGCAACGGGCCATCGAACGGGGCTGGTCTCTGAACGAGTTCAGTCTGGGGAGCGAGACGAAACTGGTGCCCGCGAAGTCCGAGGCCGACGTCTACAAGGCACTCGGCCTGCCACTCATCCCCGCGGAGTTACGGCAGGACACAGGCGAAGTGGAAGCGGGTGAGGCGAAGAACCTGCCAAAGCTGGTCGAGTACGCCGACATCCGAGGAGTGTTTCACAACCACACTGTTGCAAGCGACGGTACTGCCACCCTTGAACAAATGGCGCGGGCCGCGCAGGTACTCGGCTGGGAGTACTTCGGCGTTGGCGATCACTCCCAGTCGCTCAACGTGGCGAACGGGCTGACGCCCGACCGTGTCCGGAAGCAGTGGTCCGAGGCGGACGTACTGAACAAGAAGTTGAACGGCGTTCACATCTTCAAGGGGACCGAGTGCGACATCCTGCCGGACGGGTCGCTCGACTTCGACGACGAGCTGCTGGCCGGGTTCGACTACGTTGTGGTGAGTGTTCACACCCATTTCACGCTGAGTGAAGACGACCAGACCGCCCGCGTGTGCAAGGCGCTTCAGCACCCTGCGACGACCATGCTCGGCCACGCCACCGGCCGCCTGCTCCTCCGCCGCGAGGGGTACAAGATCGACCTCGACCGGGTCATTCGCACCGCAGCCGATCACGGCAAGATGATCGAGATCAACGCCCAACCCAGCCGCCTGGATCTCGACTGGACCTACGTCAAGCGGGCGAAGGAACTCGGCGTGATGATCGTGATCAACCCGGACGCCCACAGCACGGGGGAACTGGACCTGACGCGGTACGGGGTTGATGTGGCCCGCCGCGGCTGGCTGACGAAGGACGAGGTGTTCAACACCCTCGGGGTCGCCGCGGTGAACGCCGAGTTGAAGAAGCGGAAGAAGTGACCTGCGACCCGAACGCGGAGCGGGGAGTGCGAAATCGAGGACACTGGTGTTCGTCGATTCCGCACTCCCCGCTCCACATTCCTCATTACGACTTGGCCCCAATGGCCTGCCGCAGCGGGGTGATGATCTTCGGCATCACTTGCTCCGTCACCAGTTCGTCGATCACCCGCCGCTGATTCAGATAGCTCTCGTGGTAGCTCTTGAACGGCTGGCGTCCCCAGAACTGGCGGACGGTGAAGTAGACCGTGATCGGGCTTTCCGGGAAGTTGCCCGACCGCACCTGGTACGCGCTCGTGCGGGTCTCGATGCTCAACCGGGCCTGGAGCTGGCACCCGTCGTCGAGCGCGACCATGAAGCTCGGCTGGTAGTTCAGGACGCGGGCGCCGTTCAGCTTGAACAGCCCGTCGAACGGGCTGTCGCCCGCCAGCGCTTCCGTCACCACCTCGTCGTGGTTCCCCTGGTAGAGCAGATCGAAGTAGTAGAGCACGACGAGCGCGTCGGTGTCGAGCGGGTGGATGCCCAGGTGGTAGGGGGCCATCTCAAGAATCTTCTCGTTCTGGGCGTCGGCGTCCTCCAGCGTCGGCGGGTTGACGAACCCGCTGGACAGCCGCCGGCCGTCGATGTTCACGAAGCGATAACTGCCGGCGTCGCGCTCCTCTTCGAGGTTGTATTCGTTCCCGTCTCGCTTCTCGAAGTCGGTCATCCGCGGGTACAGTTTCCGCACCGAGTCGAAGAAGTGCAGGACCGTGTCCCGGCTGGTGGGCAGTTCCACCTTGCTGGCCAGGTACATGGTCACACCGAAGTCGTCGCACATGGAGGCGTAGGAGCTCACGGGCATTTTCCCCCTGTCGATTCGCGCCGAAATCCCCGCGACCGCAAGCGGCCTGGAGCGGTGCGGGCATTTCTGGCGGTAACTATTGTTCGCTCCGGCGGCGGAAGAAGCAAGCCACGCAGCCGGCGACTGGAAGTCTGACCCGGCCGGGCGGGAGAAAGTTCACTCCGCAAAACGAACCCGCCCGCGGGGTGTGCCGCGGGCGGGGGTGTCGGCAATCGCGGGTCGGTCAGGCGGCCATGCGGACGGGCGTCTTCACCGGGACGGGCAACCGCAGTTCGGCCTTGTCCAGCCACTTGCCGGCGTCCGGCGCACCTTGCCACTGTTGCAGTTTGATGCCGGTCACGAGGTCGCGTTCTTCGTCGTCGAACAGTTCTTGGTAAGCCTCGGCGTACCCGCCGCGGACTTGGGTGGACGACCGGCCGACGAACAACAGGGCTTCTCCCCGGCCGCTCAGCACGGCCACCGCCCGCCAACCTTGAGCCTTCGATTCGGTGACGATCAGCATTGCCTTCCCCTCCGTGGTGAATCGAGATGGTCACAGTCCGTGTGACTTGAGGAATTCTTCCGACCGGGAGCCTCTTCGTCAAGAAAAATCCACCCCGGTTCCGGCAACTCGTGTCGGTTGTCGTTACTGCGGCGGGTGATACGATGTGTGCTACGGTGAACCCGCCGACAGGTGTTGGCGTCTGTTTGTCACCCGGAACGGTGCTCGAGCGGCTGAAGAGGCGGCACTGGAAATGCCGTATACGGTATCCCCGTATCGAGGGTTCAAATCCCTCCCGTTCCGTTAATCTCATCTCACCCGCGGGTCGGCACCCGCGGTTCACCTCTCGCCCAGCGGATGACCGCCCAGGTCAGTGCCGCCGCACCGAGGGGTTGAAGCCACGACAGATCAAACTCCGTGCCGCCGCCGAAGGCCGCGCGGATTTCCACCGCCAACAATCCGCCCGTTCCCACCCAACTCAGCCACCTGGACCACCTGTCCAGTGTCGGCACGCCGGACGTCAAAAACCCCACCACTGGGGCCAGCACGCAGTAGGTGTTCACTTCCGTTGACGGGCCGAAGAGGGTGATCCACAACAGCCCGAGACACATTGGAACCAAGACCACCGCCGGCGATGGCCGCCGGCTGACCCAGACCGTCACCGTGAACTCGACGGCCGCCACCAGCGACATGGCCAGAGCGATGACCCGCGGCACCGGTTCGCCGACCACCTCACGGGCGATCACCGTCCAGTCGCGGGGGGCGCGGGCGTGGCTGGCCGCCGAGCGGTCATCGGACTGGAGTACCTCGATGAACTCGGCGTGTCGATCCAGGACGTAGCCGGGGTGTTGGCAGACGAACGGCACAGCGAACACCGCCGCCGTCATGAGCGCGAACCGCCAACTCAGCGACCGCGGGAACCGCACACAGACAAGCAGTCCGATGGCGAATGTGTAGAGTTTGAAGTACCCGCACCCGGCCAGCCACGCCGCCGCTTCCCACCACCGGCCCCTCGCCGCCGCACACGCACCGCACACCGCGGTGGCCGTGACGAGTAAGTTGATCTGTCCGTTGTTCACCGCCGGGATCATCAACACCGCTGCCGCCACCCACACCCCACATCGCCTCCAGCGGCCGAGTGGGGGAAGCACGTCCGTCAACAAGCGGTGAATGCCGTACCCGTAAACGGCGAGAGATGCGAGCCGCCAGAGGATCGCCGCGGTCTTCGCTTCAAGAAGTGCCAGAGGTGCGAAGAGCACCGCGATACCGGGGGGGTTGCGGTAAATGTCCAATCCGGGGACGATCTGGTAAAGCGGGTCGCCGGCAAGCCACCGTTCACCGCCGGCCAGGTAGATGGGCACTACCGACCCGCGCTCGGGCGGCACGGCGATCACCCGTCCCAGGACGCCGGCAGTCATCGCCACCCACACCCAGAACGCCACCCACCGCGGCAGGTTCGGGCCGAATTGTCGCCGCCACCACTCACGCATCGTCGCCCCCGCCTCTGGCGGTGACGATGCCCCGCTTCGCCGCCCGCACGAAGTCGATCACCTCCCGCACCGCCGGCAGGTGGCCGTCGGCCGTCTCCACATTCGCCAGCGAATCGCGGATCGCATGTCCGCTCAGGTTGATGGCCTTGTACGCCCGTCGTACGCCCATGATCGCCTCGTTCGAGAGGCCGGCGCGCCTCATCCCCACCACGTTGACCCCACGGCTGGTGTTCGGTCCTTGTACCAACCAGAACGGGGGCACGTCCTGATTCACGGCCGATCCGCCCGCGACCATCACCAGCCGACCCACACGGCAGAACTGGTGAACGCAAATGTTCCCACTGAGGAACGCGCCATCGCCGATGTTCGCGTGACCGCCGATCAGTGCCCCGTTGGCGAAAATGCACTTGTTTCCGACCGTGCAGTCGTGGGCGACGTGACTGGTCGCCATGAACATGTTGCCGTCGCCGATGCGGGTGACGCCGCCCGTGGCCGGCATCCCCCGATTCACCGTCACGAACTCGCGGAAGGTATTCCCGTCGCCGATCTGGACGCCGGTCGGCTCTCCGGCGTAGCCGGTGTGCTGCGGGGCGTCGCCGATGACGCAATGGGCGTGAAACTGGTTGTTCGCCCCGGCCGTGAGCAGTCCGGTCAGGTAGGCGTGCGGGGCGACAGTGCAGCCGGGGCCGAGCGTCACGCCGGCGTCCAGCACGGCGAACGGGCCGACCCGCACGTCCTCGGCCAGCTTCGCTTCGGGGTGAATGACGGCCGTCGGGTGAATGCGGGGAGCGGACATCCGAGTGCTTCGCAGGGGTATGGGTCGCCGATACCGTACCCAGAGCGATAACCACCCCGCTAGTCCAATGTCAACCGCCCCTTCCACCCCCGACTCCTGGGCCGGGTTGCTTGTGCTGCCCGAGAACCGCTCGGCGGTGCGGGCGGCCGAACGGCTGGTGGCGACGTTCCGGAAGGAAGCGTGCGGGCCGCGGTTCGCCCGGCCGTTGGTGTTCCACGGGCCGACCGGGTGCGGGAAGAGTGCCGTGGTGCGGGGGGTGATTCAACAGGTGATTGCCGGCGAACACCCGCGTACGGTGCAAGTGCTGGCGAGCGCGGAATTGCCCCGCGAGGCGGACGAATTGACCGCCCTTCGCGACGTGGATCTGCTCGCCCTCGAAGACGTACAACACGTCAAGACTGCGGACGTGGGTTCTCTGCTCATCCTGCTGGACGTGCGATCTGCCCGGCGGATGCCGACCCTGTTCACCGCGTCGGCGGGTCCGGCGGCGCTCACCGATCTGCCCCGACGGTTGACCAACCGCCTTTCTGCCGGCCTCGCCGTCCGCCTCGACGCACTCGGTCTCGCCTCAAGAACCCGGTTCGCCGCGTGGTATGCCGAGCAGGTGTCCGTGCGTTTGGCGGCGGAGGCCATCGACTTCCTTGCCCGGTGTGCCGACGGCCTCCGCCACCTCGCCGGTATGATCGACACACTCCGCACCACCAGTGCAGCCCGAAAAGGCGAACTGTCCGCGTCTCAAGTGCGGGATCTGCTCGCCGACCCGGTGCCACCGACACCGCTCCTCGACCGCATCACCCGTACAGTGGCAGGTGCCTTCCGGGTGAAGCCGAAGGACCTGCTGGGGGCGAGTCGGCTGCGAACGGTGCTCATCCCCAGGCAGGTGGCCATGTACCTGGGCCGCGAGGTGGCGAAACTGCCGCTCGCCACCATCGGCCGGCACTTCGGCGGGCGGGACCACACGACGGTGATGAACGCCGTGCGGAAGATCGAGGCGGCAATCTCGGCGGACGCGGAACTGGCCAGCCGGGTGCGGGAGCTGCGACGAGGGTTGGAGTAAGTGTGTGGAAAAGGCGGCGCGCCGACGGCGCGCGAGTGACGCGCACGGGCGCGCAATCCGGAGAATTGGCGTCGGGTGTGAATGGGGTTGTTCGGCGCGTCGCGGCGCGCCACAATTGCGCCACCCGCGCGTCGCCTTTTCCACACCGGGATTCGGTCAAGTTGACCCAAGAAACACTGGGGAAAGGGGTCGTGCCGGCGGCGTGCGCGCCAGCAACCGCCGGCACCTTACTGTTACTACTGTCTTTAGACTTCAAAGAGAGATAAAGAAAGAAGGCAGGCGACCAGGACGAGAGCGAACACCACCCGACACGCCGCCGAGGAGCGAGGACCAACCATGAAGGTGACGTGTCAGATCGACGGGCTGCTCGCCGCGTGCCAGATCGCGCAAATGGCGGTCGCCGCTCGCAGCACCAAGCCCATCCTCTCGAACGTGAAAGCGATGGCCCACGACGACGCCCTGATCATCATGGCGACGGACCTTGAGGTGGGCATTCGCTACGAGCTGCGGGGCATCAAGGTCTCACGCGGCGGGAGTGCCATCCTGCCCGTGACGAAGCTGGTCAACATCCTCAAAGAAGCGACCGACCTGGAAGTGACCATCGACGCCGGCGAGGAGACCACCCGCGTGACCATGCGGGGCGGCAAGTACGAACTGCCCGGTGGCGACCCGGCCGAGTTCCCCGACGTGCCGACGTTCGACCAGGGCGGGCGGTTCCACGAGATCTCCGCCGGCGTGTTGCGGACGATGATCCGCCGAACCGCGTTCGCCGCCAACCGCAAGGACAACTCCCCGCGGTACAACGTGAACGGCGTGCTGTGGGAGGCCGACGGCACGAAGGCCCGGCTGGTGGCCACCGACCTGAAACGCCTCGCTATCGCCGAAGGCCCGGCCGAACTGCACGGCACCGCCGACGCCAAGCCGCCGTCGCACCTCGTCCCGCTGAAGGCCATTCAACTGCTCGAACGCAACCTGACCGACGACGGCGAGCGCATCCGTGTGGCCCTGAACACGAATGACGCCCTGTTCCAAACTGAGCGGGCGACCATTTACACCCGGCTAGTGCAGGGCAAGTTCCCCATGTACCAGCAGATTGTGCCGAAGAAGTCGGCCGTGCAATTCTCGCTGAACGTGCCCGACTTCTTCGCCAAGGTGCGGCAGGCGGCGATCACCTCGGACGACGAGAGCAAGCGGGTGGACTTTCACTTCAGCGGGCAGAAGGTAACGATGCAGGCCCGCGGGCCGGAAACCGGGTCGAGTGAGGTGGAACTGGAACTGCCCGAATACCCCGGCGACGAGATCGACCTGGCCTTCGACCCGAGCTACCTGACGGAGATGTTCCGGGCCATCGACGGCGAGCCGACCGCCACGCTGGAAATGACCAACCGCGAGAAGCCGGCCGTCTTCCGCGTCGGCGACCAGTACATGTACCTCGTCATGCCGATGGGCGACCGGGAGTAGTCATCGGTCACCAGTCATCAGTCATCAGTTCTCAGGCGTCACGCTCGACTTCGGCGAGTGGGTACGGAATGCTGAGAATCGAGGCTGATGACCGATGACCGATGACCGATGACTAATGACAAATGTCAGAAAAAGGCCCCGAAAACCTCGGCGACGTACTCGGCCGGCTGTTCACCGCCCGCGGGTGGGGTCGGCTGAGCGAACGTTCACGGCTGGAAGGGGTCTGGGCGGAAGTCGCGGGCGAGTGGCCGGGTCAGACTCGTGTGCTCTCCCTCCGCCGCGGGGTGTTGGAAGTCGAAGTGCGGAACGGCGTACTGGTGCAGGAGTTAGCCCAATTTCACAAGCGAAAGCTGCTCGGCGAGCTCCGCAAGAAGCTCCCCGGCCAGACGCTTACCGATCTCAAATTCAAAGCCGGCGTGTGGTGAAGGGGAGTAGAGCGATTCAACGAAAGTCGAAGCAGAATCGGGTTCGAGTCCGAAGTTGAGATTCACCCGATAGTGATACATCCCGGAATGAGACTGCCCCGACCTTGGGGGTCGGGGCAGTCCTTCCTTCACAAAGCGGCGGAAGTAATTCTGAGCTTGGACCCCCGGAATACACTCCCCGCGCACTCAGAAAAGGAGGCTCACATGACTACAGTAAGTCAAGTTTGGCGTCGCGCCATGCTTCGACCGATTCAGCATTGGCGAGATGGCGGCGGTAGTTGAGGCAAGGAAGCCGTGAAGGGGGCAAGGAAGCCCTTTCACCTCACTCGGATTGTACAGACGGGGGGAATCACTGCACGTTGTTAGTAGCGAAAAGAAAAGCTCCGAGAAGTTAGAATTGATCGGAATAAGCACATCGAAAGGCAAAAATCGACCTGCGAATCTTGCTCGGATTACTGCGAAATAGGCTACCGGGCCAGACACACATCGATCTCAAATTCAAAGCCGGCGCGTAGTGATCTGACGAGCCGGGAGCGTGAGCGTCCGGAGGCAAGTCACACCGGTCGCGCACGCACCCGGCTCGCCCGCATCCACCGCTCGTTTCTGCCCCCCGTTTCCGTAGAATAGACAGGTCGGAAATCGGCCGTTCGCGCCTCAAAATTCAGGACTTTCCCGCATGTCTACGGATACCGCCGACGGCACTTCGGTGACGTACACCGAAGAGAACATGAAGACGCTGAAGGACGCGGCGCACATCCGCCAGAACCCCGGCATGTACATCGGCAACACCGACGGCGACGGCCTGCACCACATCGCCTACGAAGTCGTGTACAACTCGGTGGACGAGGCGCTGGCCGGGTACTGCAAGAACATCAGCGTGGTGGTCCACGTGGACGGCAGCATCTCGTGCAGTGACGACGGCCGCGGCATCCCAGTGGGCATCAACTCCAAGACGGGGAAATCGACACTCGAAGAGGCGATGACCATCGCCGGCAACTCGGGCAAGTTCGACAACGCCGCGTACCGGGTGAGCGCCGGGCTACACGGCATGGGTGCGAAGGCGATGACCGCCCTGAGCGAGTGGTGCGAGGCGGAGGTCCGCCGCGACGGGCGGGTGTACCACATGAAGTTCGAGCGGGGGTACGCCGCCGGCGGGCTGGACAACCTCGGCCCGGCCACCGCCGGCCAGACCGGCACCAGCATCCACTTCAAGCCGGACGTGGAGATCTTCGGCGCGCACGTGTTCGACTACGACCGCCTGGCCACCCGCCTCCAGCAGATCGCCTTCCTGAACAAAGGACTGACGATCGGCATCCGCGACCACCGCGACGGCCGCGGGGAGACGTTCCGCACCGACCAGGGCATCACCGAGTACGTGACCTTCCTGAACACCGGCGAGACGGTCGAACACCCGCCCATTTACATCAACAAGGTGGTGGACGGCGTCACGGTCGAAGTGTGCTTGCAGTACAACAACGGCGAAAACCGCGTCGAGATGTGCTTCACCAACAACGCCTACAACAAGGACGGCGGCACCCACCTGAGCGGCTTCCGCGGCGGCCTCACACGGTCGCTCACCGCCTACGGCAAGAAGAACAGCCTGTTCAAAGACAGCCTGGAACTGCGGGGGGACGACTTCCGCGAGGGCATCACCGCCGTCATCAGCATCAGCCACCCGGACCCCAGCTTCAACAACCAGCCGAAGGACGCGCTCGTCACCCCGAGCGTGGAGGGGTTGGTGGGCAGCGTGGTGTACGAGGCGCTGAACGAGTACCTGGAGAAGAACCCGAAGGACGGCCAGCGGATCTGCAAGAAGATCGCCCTCTCGGCCGAGGCCCGCATCGCCGCCAAGAAGGCTCGCGACGCCATCATCGACCGCAAGAAGTTGCTCGGCGGCGGCGGGCTGCCCGGCAAGCTGATGGACTGCACCACCCGCGAGCGGGACAAGAGCGAACTGTTCCTGGTGGAAGGGGATTCGGCCGGCGGCTCGGCCGAGGGCGGACGCGACCGCTACTACCAGGCCGTGCTGCCGCTGCGGGGGAAGGTGCTGAACGTGGAGAAGGCGGAGGTGGAGAAACTGCTGAACAACGCCGAGATCGCCGCCCTCATCTCGGCCGTCGGCGTAGACATCGGTAACACCGAAGACACCTCCAAGTTGCGGTACGGGCGGGTCATCATCCTGACCGACGCCGACGTGGACGGCCAGCACATCCGCACCCTGTTGCTCACCTTCTTCTTCCGTCAGATGCGAAAGCTGGTGGAAGAGGGCCGGCTGTTCGTCGCCCGCCCGCCGCTGTTCAAGGTGACTATCAAGAAGGACATCCGCTTCGTGCAGACCCGCGAGGAGATGACCAGCGAGCTGATGGAGCGGGGGATCAAGGACACCGGCTTGCACGTCACCGCCGCCGCGTCGAACGGGAACGAGCGGACGCTCACGACGGCCGACCTCGTCCGCGTGATGCCGATCCTGAACGAGCTGGAAGCGACGGTGGTCATCCTCGAGCGCCGCGGGCAGTCGTTCGCCGCGTTCACCGCCAAACACACCGCCGACGGCTTCCCCGTGTACCACGTCCGCACGGGCGGGAAGGATCACTTCTTCCACACGTCCGAGCAGGTGGAGGAGTTCCGTCAAACAGAAAGCAAGCGGGTGGGGAAGGAACTGGCCCTGAGCGAGAGCCTGCCCACGGCCGCGGTCAGCTCCGGCGAACGCCCGCCGGAAGCCCTCGAACTGCGGTTCAGCGTGGACGAGTGGCACGAGGTGCGGGGGCTGAACAAGGCGGTGGCGAAGCTGACCGAGTTCGGGTTCACCCCGGCCGACCTCATCCCCCTGCCCCGTGTGGCCGGTCGTGAGCCGGCGGTGCGGTTCACCCTGCTGAACGGTGAAAGCCGCAAAGACCTGAACGACCTGCGGGAACTGGTGGCCGAGGTGCGGCGGCTGGGCGAGCGGGGGATGAGCGTGATGCGGTTCAAGGGACTGGGCGAGATGAACGCCGAAGACCTGTGGGACACGACGCTCGACCCGACCAAGCGGACGCTGCTGAAGGTGACGATGGCCGACGTGCTGCAAGCGGAGAAGATGTTCCGCATGCTCATGGGCAAGGAGGTGGAGGGCCGCCGCGACTTCATCCTGAAGCACCGGGCGAACGTGGAGGAGATCGACTACGGGGCGTGACCGTGAGCCCCTTCACCCACCCGCGGAAGTAGGCTATGAACCTGGAAGCGACACTCGACGAGTTGCCGGGCGAGTTGACACACGCGCAAAAGGAGGACCTGGGCCGGCGGATGCGGGAACTGGACGAGAACCCGTCCATCGGCCTGACGAGGGATCAGCTCATGGAACGGCTCCAGAGCCGTCAATGAGTTCCCCACTCATCTTCCACCCGGAAGTGGACGATGACCTGTACCCTGACCATCCCGATTTGCCGACAGCTCGCATCCCCGCAACGATTTTCGCCGACCGGGTGGCAATTTTCCCGACACTCCCTTCGATGATGCAGTCGATGTCCCGAAATGGGCAGCGACAGGGGGTCGGGGCGATGAACATCCGGGTGACCGGCCAGACGCAGGTGAACAACGCCATCGCCAACCTCCGGCGGCAGCAGGCGGACGCGAACAAGTTCAGTGACCAGATTTCGACCGGCCTGAAGGTGAAGGTGGCGTCGGACGCGCCGGCGGCGTTCGCAAGCGCCACCGCCGCCCGCGGGGCGAGCAAGCGGGCCGGCACGTATCAGGACACGCTGAACGATTCCACCACCGATTTGAACGCCGGCGTGTCGGTTCTGCAAGAGACGTCCGCCGTCCTCACCAAGGCGACCGAACTGGCCATCGACGGGGCGAGTGGGAGCATCAACAACGCCGGGTTTGAGGCCATCGCCACGGAAGTGGACACCCTCATCAGTCGCACGCTGACTGCCGCGAACCAGCAGCAGGACGGGCGGTACATCTTCGGCGGCACGGCCACCGACACCCCGCCGTTCCGCGTGGACACACTCGGCCCGGACGGCCGCCCGGCCACCATCGCCTACGACGGGGCCACCGAGCGGGCGCGGTCACTAGTCAGCCGGTCACAGACGGTGGACAACCGTTACGTCGGGGCGGACGTGTTTCAGTCCACCGGCCAGGACGTGTTCGGGGCGCTCATCGGCCTGCGGGACGACCTGCGGAACGGCACGCTGAGCGAATCGCAGAAGACGACGGCGGTCAGCGCCCGGCTGGCCGACATCCAGAACGCCCGAACCCGCGTGGGCCTGGTGATGGGCGAGCAGGCCGGCAACCTGGCCGGGATGGAAGCCATTCAGAACCGCTTGTCGGACCTGAAGCTGAACGCCGACACCCGGGCCGGCGACCTGGAAGCGACCGACTACGCCGCGGCGGTGGTCGGGCTCAAGCAGCAGGAAACGACCTTCGAGGCCACCCTCGGCGTCATCGGTCGCATGAACCAGACGAGCCTGCTCGACTTCCTGCGGTAATGGTCTGTGCCGCCGGCCGGGCACGCCTCACCTCGCCGGCACCACCTTCGCCCCGCCGCGGAGGTCGCCCGTCTCGATGGTCAGCTTGTCCGCGTTCCCGCTCGCCGCCCTGTACTCGATCGTCGCCCCTTCGTCCATCAGGCGGGTGCGGAGACTGCCGCCACTGGTGAGCGTCACCCCCAGTTTCGACCCGCCGCCGAGCAGGGCTTGAGCGTCCACCCGCTTGGCAGTGAGAGTCAGCACGGCCCCGCCCCTCACTTCCCCCTTTTCGGCGAACACGATCTCCCCGCCGGCCGCGTCCGCCGTCAGGTTCACCGCCCCCTCCACCACCTTCTCGAAACGCACCCGCACCCCGGCCATCACCGTCACCGTCGGGCTGCCGTTCAGGTCGCCGGCGAACACCACTTCCTCGGCCGCCAGCCCGGAGGCGTCGAGAAGGGTGTGACCGTTCACACTGCCGACCCGCAACACCTTCACCCGCCCGGTGAGTGTCAGCCGGGTGTCCCCGTCGAGTGGGAGGAGTTCGGCGGTGCCGTCCGGGGCGTCCAACTTGTGGTCGCCGGCCGCCGGGTCGATGGTGATGACTTTCGCCGGCTCCGGCTTGGGAACCGGTTCGGGCTTGGGCATCAGCGGCGGGTCGAGTTCGGCGACGCGAGGGGGCGGGAGCGCTTCCCGGGTGGTGGGCGGAGTCGGTCCGGGCTTCGTGGTCGGGGGCGACGGAAGCACAGGCGATAGGCTCGGCTCGCGGGCTTGTTCGGTAGCTGGCGAAGCGGCCGGCGGGAGGAGGGCAAACACGGCGACGCCGCCGACGACGAGTACGCCGGCGGTGGCGGCCACCGCGAGCGGCCACACCCGTCGCTTCGGCGGCGGGGATGGTGGAGTGACTGGCGGGCTGACGACCGGCGGCGGGACGACGGCCTGAGTGGGTTCGCGGAACGAGTGCCCGCAGCACGGGCACTCGCCGAAGGCGACGGCCCGCGCCGAGATGGGCATCCGGCAACCGGGGCAAGCGATGTCGTCCACCGGGTGATCTCCGATGTTGGGCGAATCAAGGTTGTAGCAGGGAAATCAACGCCGCGTACCGACAGTCGATACGGTATTGCACCGCGAGCCAAGTCAATTCGGTCTTAACGTCGTCTGGGGTGGGGTAGGCGTATTCGTGCATGTTGCTGAGCAGGATTTCCAACGCGATGCCCTGTTCTCCGTGGTCGAACATTTCGCGGGTGGTATTCACCGTGAACTCAATCACCCGTCGGCGGTCGTTAGGGCAGTTCGATAACACCGTGCGCAAAACCTGATGAAAGCGGGCGCGACACAGCTCGTTGTCACGACGGACGGGCGACATGGTTGGAACCTGAGCGGGGCGATCCGTGTTGTAGGTCGCGGTCGAACAGGTCCGCAGGACCGTGAGGCCCGACGGCCAACCACCTGTCCTGTTGGATGATTCGCCGTCGGGCCTCGCTTCCGCTTCGCGGTCGCTCGACCACGACCTACCCGCTACGCCAGCACGCCCTTCACCACGGTGGCCGGTTCGACGCCGGTGAGCCGCTGGTCGAGGCCCTGGAACTTGTACGTGAACTTCTCGTGGTCGATGCCCAGGCAGTGCAGGATGGTGGCGTTCAGGTCGTTCAGGTGAACGCCGTCTTTGGTGATGTTGTAGCTGAACTCGTCCGTCTCGCCGTACACGCTGCCCGGCTTCACCCCGCCGCCGGCCAGCCACATGCAGAAGTTCCGCGGGTGGTGGTCCCGCCCGTAGCTGTCCTTCGAGATGCCGCCCTGCGAGTAGACCGTGCGGCCGAACTCGCCTCCCCACACCACCAGCGTGCTCTCCAGCAGCCCCACCCGCTTCAGGTCCGCCAGCAGCGCCGCGATGGGCTGGTCGGTGTCCTTACACTGGTTGCCGATCTCTTTGGGCAGGTTGCCGTGCTGGTCCCACCCGCGGTGAAGGATTTGCACCGCCCGCACACCCTTCTCCACCAGCCGCCGGGCGACGATCGCACTGTGGGCGAAGCTGCCCGGCTTGTTCACTTCCGGCCCGTAGCTCTCGATCACCTTCTTGTCTTCTTTGGTCAGGTCCACCAGGTCGGGCACGCTGGTCTGCATGCGGAAGGCCATCTCGTACTGGGCCATACGGGTGCGGGTCTCGGGGTCGCCGAACTTGTCGGCGGTCAGCTCGTTCAACTGGCTCAGGCTGTCGAGCATGGTGCGGCGGTCGGTCTTGTCCACGCCGTCGGGGTTCTTCAGGTACAGCACCGGGTCGGCCCCGCTGCGGAGCGCCACGCCGGTGTGTTTCGTCGGCAGGAACCCGCTCGCCCACATGCGGGAGAAGATGGCCTGCCCGTTGCTGCCGGCGGGGAACCGCGGGGTGAAGACGACGAACGCCGGCAGGTCGTTGCTCTCGCTGCCGAGGCCGTAGGACAGCCACGAGCCGATGCTCGCCTTGCCGGGCACCTCGCTGCCGGTCATCACGAACGTGCAGGCCGGGTCGTGGTTGATGGCGTTCGTGTGGACGCTGCGAATCAGGCAGATGTCGTCCACCATCTTCGACGTGTGCGGGAACAACTCCGGGTTCGCCCAGGTGCCGCACTTGCCACTCTGCTCGAACTTGAACTTGCTCGGGGCGACCGGGAACTTGCCCTGCCCGCTGGTCATGGTGGTGAGCCGCTGACCGAGGCGGACGCTCTCGGGCAGGTCTTTGCCCAGGTGGTCGATCAGCTTCGGCTTGTAGTCCCAGGTGTCGATCTGGCTGGGGGCACCGTTCATGTGCAGGTAGATGATCGCCTTGGCCGTCGGCTTGTGGTGCGGGAAGCCGGGCAGCGGCGGGTGCTCGCGGCGGGGCGGGGCTTTGCCCCCGCTTTCACTGCCGGGATTCGCCCCGGCTTGTTGACCGAGCAGGGCCATCGCGATGCCGCCGCAACTCAGCCCGGACGAGCCGAAGAACTGGCGGCGGGAGAGCTGGCGGAGGCGTTCGATGAGCGGGGACATGGGAGGGTCTCGGCGAGCGGCGGTAGGTTGAGTGAACTGGAACCGCCGGCGTCAGCCGGCTGGGTGTCAGATTTCACCCAG
>JANNDF010000646.1:0-2232 GCA_031387445.1 Planctomycetia bacterium | reverse complement strand
CCGGCTGTCAAACGGGTTCGCCCGGAAAACACCCGAGGCACACCATGCGCCCGCTCACCGTTCATCTTATCCTGTTCGCCGCTCTCGCACACGCCGACACCCCGAAGCGGTTCGAGGCCAAATCCGTTCACATGGGGACCGAGTGGAAGGTCATCGTATTCGCGGCGGACGAGACGGCGGCGGAAGTCGCCTCCGACGCGGCGTTCAAGCGGGTGGCCGACCTGGACGCCGTGATGAGCGACTACAACCCGAAGTCCGAGTTGATGAAACTCTGCGCCGCGAACGACGCCGCACCGGGCAAGCCGATTCCCGTGTCCGACGACTTGCTAAAGGTACTCACACTGGCGCGGGGCGTGTCCGAACAGACCGACGGCGCGTTCGACTGCACCGTCGGCCCGGTGGTGAAGCTGTGGCGGGCGACCCGCAAGAGCAAGCAGTTGCCGAAGGACGACGAGTTGAAGGCGGCCCGCGAGTTGGTGGGCTACAAGATGCTCACGCTCGATGCGAAGGCGAAAACCGCCACGCTGGCGAAGGCGAACATGCGGCTCGACCTGGGCGGCATCGGCAAGGGGTTCGCGGCCGATGAGGCGATGGCGGTGTTGAAGGCGAAGGGCGTCACGTCGGCGCTAATCGCGGCGAGCGGGGACATCACTGTGAGCGACGCCCCGCCGGGCAAAGACGCCTGGGTGGTGGACATCGCCCCGCTCACCAAAGACGCCCCGCCGCGGACGCTCAAGCTGACCAACGCCAGCGTGTCCACCTCCGGCGACCTGTTTCAGCATGTGGAGATCGGCGGCGTGCGGTACTCGCACGTCCTCGACCCGAAGACCGGCTTGGGGCTGACCGGCCGGCGGAGCGCCACCGTCATCGCCCCGCACGGCTGGCAGGCGGACGCACTCACGAAAGGGGCGAGCCTGCTACCGGCGGACAAACTGGTGAAGCTGATCGACGGCATCGACGGCGCCGCCGCGTTCGTGGCGGTGAAGGAGAGGGAAGACAGCAAGGAGGTGGTGACGCGGTCGAAGCGGTTCGCGGCGTTCGAGAAGTGACGTGAACTCGGCGAGCGGAGCGGCGTGAGCCGCCGGGTGGTCGAATTCCACCCGGCGGCTCAGCGATCATTCTCTGCTCACCACCGCATGTCGAGCCGCGGGAGCGGCTTGGCCCCGCGGCTGTCGATCCAGAACCGCGCGGCGAGGGCGACCACCGCGACGGCGTGCAGCACCAGCAGCAGGTTCAGCCAGAGCGTCTGGTGGACGGCGAACCGCCCGGCCGTCTGCCCGCCCTGGATGGCCAGTTCCCGCTTCTGCGAGTCGGTCGGCCCCTTGGCCAACTCCTGGTTGTACTCGTAGTAGGCGAAACTGCTGATCGCCCGCTGGAGGCTGAACCCCGAAAACGCCTGGAACCAGAGGATGAGGAAGGCCAAGACCGCCAGGGCGCCGAACGCCACCAGCCGCCACTTCCACAGCGGCGGGAGGAAGGTCATGCCGGCCGTGGGCGGGAACGCAGCCGGATCTCGCACCACCCGCTCGGCGGCGAGTGCCAGAACCAGCACGACGAGCAGGAGCAGGTACGGCAGCAGGAACAGCCAGTCGCTCCGTAACGCGGCCGCCTTGTACTTGTCGTCTTCCGCCTTGCCCGCCAGCCCGGCGTCCAACTTCTTCCAGTCGTCCCCTGTGGGGATGTTGTCCCCCTTGCCGGCGAACATCGCCTCCCACCCGTTCTGCGTCACCACCGTGTACCCGCCGAGCTTCATCTCGGCCCACGGGAAGAAGGTGAGCACGAACGCCAGCAGGACGCACGCCACCGGCACCCAGTCGAGCCACCGGGGATCGAAGGCGAACCCGACCCCGCGGGTGGGGCCGTCGGTCGGCGGCGGTGGCGGGGGCAGCGTCTCGGTTTTCAGGCCGGGCGGAACGGACGGGTCGGGCATCGGCGAGGCTCCGAGCTTCGGGCCGGGAGAGGGGGGCGGGGGAATCGGGGGAGCGGGCGGCGTCGGCGGAACGGCGGACAACCCGCCGCCGTCGGCCACCCCGGCGGTATACTTGGCCGGCACGCTGATCGCCTTCCCGCAGTTCGGGCACGGGGCGTCGGTGCCGGCGGCGGCGTCCGGCAGTTCGACCGTCTTGTAACAGCTCAGGCAGATCTGCCGGATCACGGGCGACCTCGCGGGCGGGGACACGTCCGGAGGTACGTTACGAACTCCGGACGGAAAGCGGAACGGGGAAATGACGG
>JANNDF010000635.1:0-3715 GCA_031387445.1 Planctomycetia bacterium | reverse complement strand
CGCCGGCCCCCCCCCGGGCGGTTCCAGTACCCTACCCCAATCCCTCCCTGGATCCTCCCTCATGTCGGACCTTGTCCAGTACACACTTTCCGGCAACGCGGCGGTCGTCACCATCAACCGCCCGGACAAGCGGAATGCCCTCAGCCGGGTGCTCATCGCCGAATTGACATCCGCGGTTCAACGAGCCGCCACCGACCCCGCCGCCCGGTGCGTCATCCTCACCGGCAGTGGGCCGGCGTTCTGTGCCGGCATGGACCTGGACGAACTCCGCGGGACCATCGAGAACGCGACCGAAGCGGAACTGGTGTGGGACGACGCGGCCAAGCTGTCGGCCCTGTACTCGCTCATCTACGAGTTGCCGCAGCCGACGATTGCGGCAGTGAACGGTGCGGCCGTCGCGGGCGGGGCGGGGTTGATGACCGTGTGCGACCTGGCGGTGAGCGTGCCGGGTGCGAAGTTCGGCTACCCGGAGGTGCGGCGCGGGCTGGTGGCGGCGATGGTGCTCCCGCACTTACTCCGGCACGTCGGCGAGCGCGCCGCCCGCTGGATGCTGTTGAGCGGTGAGTTGATCGACGCTGCCGAAGCGTTGCGGATCGGGCTGATTAACAGCGTGGCGGAACCGACCGAGTTGATGCCGACCGCTCTCCGCTGGGCCGGATCGTGTGCCGACGGCGGCCCGAAGGCGCTGGCGACGACGAAAGAGTTATTGCGGCGGTGCAGCGTTCAAGCGGTGCCAGTGGCGGAACTGGCGAACGCCAGCGCCGAGCCGCGGCTGACCGACGAGTGCAAGGGCGGCCTGCGGGCGTTCTTCGACAAGAAGGCGGCACCGTGGGTCGGTTGATTTGCGGTAACAGTTCGCGGTCTTACCGACATCACGTTGGTGAACGCCACGCAACTGCCCGGAGTTTCACGATGCCGTCGCAGATCGAGTACACCCGCGGGGAGAAGGTCGCCCTGATCGCGCTCGGCGTGGTCGGGCTTATGGGCATCAACGCCGTGTTCGCCTGGGCGTTCGTGTTCAACCAACAGGCCATGTGGGACGCGGTGGCCAACCCGGTGTCGGCGGTGTTCGTCGCCGAAGCGTTCCTGGTGATGGGCTTCCTGGCGTACTTCCTGCGGAAGTGGGGCGTGGCCCGGCTCGGCTGGGGGTGGTTCATCGTGCTGTCGCTGCTCGGCAGCATGGCGTTCGCCATTCCGGTGGTGCTGCTGTGGCCGAAGCGGAAGCAAGGGCAACCGCCCGCGGAACTGGGGACAAAGTGAGCGAGTGAACGGGTCGGCAAGATTTACACGCCGGCCCCCTGCCCTTCGCCGTGTAACTCCTACACGCCTGCCATCGATCCCCGCCGCTCAACCCGCATTTTCCCTGTAATTCGGCCGTTTCGCACAAGCACGCCACACCCGCCGGGGCATTTTTCCGCCCGGCACCACCTTTGCCGTGTACCCTTCGACGCCCCACGGATGCGAGGCGTCATGAGACAGATCGGTTCCCCTTCGGAGGTCAACGGAATGACCCTTCGTCGGCTCGCACTCGCGATTGTCACGTCCGTTGTCTGCGCCTCCGTCGGCCTGACCGCCGAGAAAGCCACCAGCGAAAACTTCGAGGTGGTCGCCCCCACCAAGCAACTCGCCGAGACCTTCGCCAAGGCTGCCGAGCAGTACCGCAAAGAGAAGGCGATGGAGTGGCTGGGCGACGAAATGCCCCGCTGGAAGGAGCGGTGCCCACTGGTGGTGGAGGTGAACCCGACCCGCACCGGCGGGGCGACCACGTTCACCTTCTCGCCCCGCGGCGGGGTGGTGCAGCAGGACATGAAGATCTTCGGCAAAGTGGACCAACTGCTGGAGAGTGTGCTCCCGCACGAGGTGACGCACACACTGTTGGCCCAGCACTTCGGCGTGCCGGTGCCGCGGTGGGCGGACGAGGGCGGCAGCGTGCTGAGCGAGAACGACAGCGAGCGGTTGGAGCACGACATCAAGTGCCGCGAGTTCCTGAACGCCGAACGCGGCATCCCCCTGCGGCACCTGTTCCCGATGGAGAAGTACCCGAAGGACACGATCGTGCTGTACGCCCAGGGGTTCAGCGTGAGCAACTACCTGATCGACATGGGCGGCGGCGGGCTGAAGGGGCGGAAGAAGTTCCTCGACTTCCTGTCGGCGGGCATGGCGAAGGGCAGCCGCGGGTGGGAGGCGGCGGTGAAGTCGCACTACAACTTCGACGGCGTGGACGACCTACAAGAGAAGTGGATCGAGTCGCTCCGCACCAGCCGGCCGGTGGCGAAGGGCAAAGCGGCCGACAAACTCCGCGGGGACGCGGTGGCCACCAGCCGCGGCGCGAAGACGGAGACGCGCTCGAACGCCGGCCTGGGCGTGCCGCAACTGGAACCGCCGGTGGTGAACGCCGTCCGCTCGGCCAGCCCGGCGGTGGACGACCGCCCGCGACCGCCGCTCGGCAGCGGCCTGCCCCCCGCCGTCGCGCCGGCCCCGTCGAACCGGCTGCCCGCCCCCCCGCTGCTGCTGCCCCCAGAAGTACCCGTCGGGAAGTGATGATAGGAGCCTGAAGTCAAGCGAACGGGAGCGAGCTTAGGTGGCTCGCTCCCGTTTTTTGCGTTACGATGTCGTCATGAGTTCTACCCTCACCATCGACCTTCGGGACGAGTTGGCGGCGCGTGCGAAGTCGGCCGCGGGGACACGCCCGTTGACCGACGCCGTGCTGGATTGGATCGCCCGCGGCGTGGAAGATACCCCCGTTGAGCGCATGACCGACGAGGAGGTCAGTCGCGCCGCCGCCGCGATGATGCCGGCCGAACGACAAGCAGAACTGCACGCCCTGCTCGCCGATCAACGGGAGAATCGACTGACCTCTGACGGGCACACACGACTGGACGAGTTGATGGCCGAGTACCGCTCCGGGTTGCTGGCGAAGGCGAAGGCGGTGAACGAGGCGGTTCGCCGTGGGCTGCTGGCGGCGGGCGGTCATGCCGCGTGAACACATCCCAGTCGATGTCGTGCGTCGGGTGTGGGCGGCGGCCGGCAACCGCTGTGGATACTGCCTCGCCCCTCAACATCTCGTGTTCGTGCCTCTCGAAATCGAACACCTCGTTCCGCTGGCGGCCGGTGGGACCGACGACGAGTCGAACTTGTGGGTCGCGTGCCCGATCTGCAACGGGCACAAGTCGAGCAAGACCACCGGCACCGATCCCGTCACTGGCCAATCGCTCCCTCTGTTTCATCCGCGAACGCAGAACTGGTTCGAGAACTTCGGGTGGTCAGCAGACGGGCTGCGGATCGTCGGTCTGACGCCGACCGGCCGGGCTACGGTTGCCGCCCTTCACCTGGACTCCGACTCGATCGCGCTGGTCGTTCGGTCCTACTGGGTCGCAGCAGGCTGGCATCCGCCAACCTGCTGAGGCGGTGGTCGCTCATGTGTTCCAGAACGTCCACCCGAACGCCCGCACGGCCGAGTACGCCGCGTTTCGTCGCCACCACGCAATCCCTTCCGCTTCCATCAGGTGCAAGAACAAGTCGTCCGCCTCCCGCCGGGTGAAGGTGTGGTACGGCGTGGCGTTGTCGGCGGGCAGCCAGCAATTCCCGGCGAGTGGAATTTGGTTTGAAAAGCTCGATTTCGGCGAGCCTTTGGGGCCGCAGCGGGTTACGCTCGGCCGGTCTTCGGTGCCCGTTGTTGTACCGGGAACATCTCTCGCCGGGCGGTTGTGATGAG
>JANNDF010000634.1:0-5534 GCA_031387445.1 Planctomycetia bacterium | reverse complement strand
CAAAGTTACGTTTCCCCCGACCGGCCACACGGAGGCGTCCACCTCTCCACCTGGGACACCGAACGCTCACGGGTCCGCCGGTGATCACCCCCAGGGTGACACTGAGGAACCACGAACCGCGGGGTTGTTCCAGTCCTCAGTGTCACCCTGGGGGTGATCACCGGCGGACCCGTGAGCGTTCGGTGTCCCAGGTGGAGAGGTGGACGCCTCCGTGTGGCCGGTCGGGGGAAACGTAACTTTGGTGAACCCCGGCAGTGATGCCGGGGGTGCGAACAACAACCCCCGGCATCACTGCCGGGGTTCACCGGATTCACTGCCATGCCTTCCGCCCTCTCCCTCGCGGACGTTCAGCAGTCGTTGGACACCCGCGACCCGCAGTTCGTTCAACTCCTTTCCCAACTCGTCACGCAGACCGACCCGAAGCCGGAAACGCCCATCCGCGACGGCGCACCGACCTTTGATCGGTGGCTGCAATATCTGAAGAGTTGGGAGTTCAAGCGCAAGAGCAAAGAGGAGCAGCGAGCGGCCCGTGTCGAGCGGTTGAAGGCGGTCGAAGCACCGACGGCCGAGGTGCCGATGCCTGATCGCCTGAAATCGCACGAGGTCATCGACGCGCTCTGGCGGTCGCCCGACCCGCTGGCCCGCGACTGCCTGCTGCGGGTGATCGCCGAGTGCCCACTGGTGTACGGCCCGTGGCGGGCGCTCAAAGCCATGTTCAAGGAAGCCGAAGCGAAGAACGACACGGAGGTGTACGGCGCGCTCGCGGCCCGGTTCGACGCGGCACTCAGCGGGAAGGGCAGTATCGTGCTGAGTGGTCCAGGTGGACCCAAAGGAGTGAGCGGGGCGACACTCGCGTATCTCAGTCGGCGGGCGTGGCGGTACCTGCGGCGAGTCGGTCAACAGCTTCCCGCCACCTACGCCGATGTCGCCGTCGATTTCCTCATGCAGTACACGGACGACACCAACTTCCAAAGCACATGGGTGCTGAACCACATCTACTTCCACGACAAGAAGAATTACTGCCGCAGCGGGTTCCGCTTCGGCTACCGCGAGAAGCCGAGTGCGAGCGACATCAAGCACCGGGCGTTCGGCGACCTGTGGAAGCGCAGCCCACGACCGCTGTTCACCCTGCTCGAACGTGCTCAGGCCGACTGGGTGCGCGAGTTCGCCGCCGCCGGGTTGAAGGCCGACTTCAAGACCGTGCTGCGAGACGTGGAACCCGATTGGGTGATCCGGCTGGTGACCGTGCCGAGTGGCGCGGTTCACGACTTCGTGGTGTGGATCCTGCAAAACGTGCCGAAGTTCGAGCAGGGCGAGTTCCGCAAGTTGAAGCTGCACGAGCCGGTGTTGCGGCTGTTCGACTCGCCGTCGAACGACGCCCGCAAGTACGCCGCCGCCTACGCCCGCACCCACGCCCGCGATCTCAAGGTCGATGAACTCGTCCCGCTGTTCGGCAACGACAACGACGCCGTGCGGAAGCTGGCCCGTGACCTGTTGAGCGAGAAAGACCCGCGGAAGGATGTGGGGCTGGAGGCGTGGGGCCGGTTGCTGGAGATGAAGCACGGGCACGACTTCGCCGTGGAGGTGCTGACCAAGTCGTTCGGCGCGAAAGACCTGACGCCCGAGTGGTTCACCGAGCGGCTGCTTGCACCGTCGAAAGAAGCCCGCGAGTTCGCCCAGAAGCACCTGCCGAAGGTGCATTCGGCCAAAGAACTTGGCACGGCGTTCTACGTCAACCTCATGAAGAGGACCGATCCGGAGAACGACGAGCACCGGAAGGCGGCCGAGTGGGCGGTCGGCGAACTCGGCAACTTCGACATGAACGCGATGCCGGCGGAAGACCTCCGGCGGATCGGCCTGTTCCCCCCGACCGCCCGTGCGCTTGAGAAGCACGTCGAGAAAGGCCGGCTCAAGCTCCGCGCGCTTGGCATGGACTTCCTGAAAATGCTCGCCTTCCATCCGGACTACGAGTCCAACCCTTGGATGGCCGAGTTCCGTGCGAAGAACGGACAGTGGGCGAAGGAGTTGGCGTTCGACGAGAAGGAGTCGGCAGGGCTGCTGGAGGCGTTCGCCGACGTGCGGGCGTTCTCCACCACCGACCTCGGGTTCGACTGGCTGCTGACGCTCGCCGGCCGGCCGGAGGCGAAGTACCACTCGTTCGCCAGCGAGCGGATGATTCGCACACTCAGCCCGGCCGACTTTGCTCCTCGTCAGTCATCAGTCATCAGTCATCAGTCACCAGCAGGGGCGGTGGATTTGGGGCGGAAGACGTTCCTCTTCACCGGCAAGTTGAAGAGCATGAAGCGGGATGAAGCAGAAGCGAAGGTGAAAGCGGCGAACGGCGTGGCGTCGGGGTCGGTCACGAAGAACCTGCACTACCTGGTGGTGGGGGACGACGGCTCGCCGCTGTACGGGCAGGGGAAGAAGGGCGACAAGCAGGTGAAGGCGGAGGGGCTGAACGCGGCCGGGGCGAACATCGCCATCATTTCGGAAACGGCGTTCCTTCAGATGGTGAGCGGCGTGCAACTGGCCGCGGCCGACGCTGACAGCACCACCGCCGGGTGCGAACGCCTGTGGGCTATGGCCACCGCGCCCGGTGCCGCCGACGCCCCGCTCGCCGCCTTCGCCCGCAACTTCATCCGCCTGCACCACAAGCCGATTGCGACGGCCGAGACGGGCAAAGGCCCCGACCCCGGCACCGAAGTGCCCGATACGTTCCTGACGTGGCAACGCTTCTTCCCGCTGCTGAGCGAGACCCGCAAGCCGCTCCGCGACTTCGCCTTGGAGTTCTGCGAACACAATTTCGCCCGCTGGAACCCGCCCGCCGACGACCTGCTGTCGATGAGCGAGATCCCGTTCGTGGACGTGCGACGGTTCGTGGCAAAGGCGCTGCTGGCCGAGACCGGCAAGGAGGCCGCAGGCTACCGGCTTGACCCGGCAAAACTCGCGGCGGAGGCGGTGTACCGTTTCTGCGAATCGGGCGACGAAGAAACGCGGGCGCTCGGCATGGAACTGATACGCCGGTTGCCGAAACTGCGGGTGCCGGAGGAACTGTTCCGCCTGACTGAATCGCCGGATCGCAAGGTGCGGGCGTTCGTCATCCGCAGCCTGTGGCAGGTGTACCGTGACCGCGGGTTGACCGAACTGTGGAAGCCGCCGTTGCAACCGAAGCCGACTGTGGGCGTGAAGGCGAAGAAGGACGCCGCCAAGCGTGAGGCGGGGCAGGGGAGTGGGGTGCCGGCACGACCGGTCAAGCCGCCGTCCGAGGGACCGACACTGGCCGAGTTCTTGCGGCGGGTGTTGTTCGAGTTGCCCCCCGGAGAAGTCGCGGGTGGCGACGGGCGACAGTGACAACGCACCGTCACCAGGCAGCGAGGACGAGGACGAAGACGAGAAGCCGACGGGCAAGGTGGAACGGCAAGTGTCGTTGAAGCCGATCCCCGCTCGCCGGGCGAAACTGGATGCCGTCGAGACGATGAGGGACATGGCGATCGACGACCGGCTGTTCGCGGAAGGAATTCTGCCGCTGCTCGACGAATTCATGCTGAGCAAGGGCGTGAGCGAGCGGGCCGCCTGCCTGGTGGCCGTCACCCGCGTGCGGCACAAGTACCCGGAACTAAGAACCAAGCACTAACCACAGAGGCACAGAGACACAGAGAATTCAGGACTCTGTTCTTCTCTGTGTCTCTGTGCCTCTGTGGTTAACTCTTCGGTATAGGCATGGACTACTACTTCACGTACCGCGGTGACATCCGGCCGGCGGTCGGCGTCGAGACCGCCGTCCACTTCGTCACCGTCCACCCGGAAGGGCACGCCACCGCCCTGTACAAGTACGTCCCGGAAGACGACGAGGTGTCGGAGCAGGCGCTGCCGTGCGGCGGGGTGGCGGTGTGCGCGGACGCCGCCGGTGTGTACGTGACGGGCACCGATCAGCGCGTTCACGTCGCGTTCGGCAAGAAGGCGCCGAAACCGCTGACCGAGGCTTTTGCGGCTCCGCTCGCGGCACTCGCATCGGTTTCCCAAGACCGCCTCGCCGTGGTGAGTGGCAAGCAACTTCATCTCGCCTCGAAGACCGACGGAAAGACCCTGCAATCGCTCGACCTGCCCGAAACCGGCACCTGCATCGGCACCGACAAGACCGGGGCGTGGGTCGCGGTCGGGTGCGACAAGGGATACGTGGCGGTGTTCGACGGGCACGACAAGGCCGAGTTCGAGCCGGCCGAGGCCGACAAGGTCCACGACGGGGCGGTCACGGCCATCCTGTTCGAGCCCGAAGAGTTACGCTTCTTCAGCACCGGCACCGACCACAAACTGCTCACCACCCACGCCCGCGGGCGGCTGGAACCCGAAGACAAGGGCCGGGCGAACAACCACACCGACGCGGTGACGGCTCTGATCCACCTGCCGACCGGCGACCGGCTGATTACGGGAAGCCGCGACAGCACGGTGAAGAACTGGCCGCGGGCCGGGGCGGTGAAGCCGGCCACGCTGGCGGACAAGGTCGGCAAGGTGGTGGCGCTGGCCGTGGTGATGCAGTACGACGAGCCGCGGGTGGCGGTCTGCTGCGACGAAAACACCATCCGCATCCTGCCGATCAACGAGGAGGACGGCCGGTTCGACGAGGACGCGCTCGATGAAATGGACGTGGCGCACGGGGCACTCGCCTGGGTGACCGAAGAGTTCAACGCCACCTGGGACGCAAAGCGGCGGGAGAAGGCGATCGAGCAACTCGCCAAGTGGAACGACGCGGCGAGCCTGGAACGGATCGCTCAGCAGTTGACCGCCGACGGCGACCGGACGGTGCGGGTGTTCGCCGCCAAGATGCTCGGCCAGAGCACCAACTCGCGGGCGGTCACGCTGCTCGAACCGTTCATTGCCCACGCCGACGATAAGGTGCGGGTGGAGGCGTTCAAAGGGTTGCAGAACCGGCTCGGGACGAGCGACTACCGGCCCATCGACGCCGGGCTGAAGACGGGCAAGGCGGACGTCGGCGTGCTGGCGGTGAAGGCGCTCGAACCGCTGGCGAAGACCGACGACCAGGGGCTTGCCCGATTGACCACCGCACTCGATGTGGCTTCGTGGGACGTGCGGAAGCAAGCGCTCATCTCGCTGGAAGCCGTGTTCGAGAGCGACTCGCCCAGGGCTTCGCTGGTCGCGCTGAGCGGCACCCACGGCGACCTGCGGGCGCTCGCCCTTTCCCAACTGTTCGCACGCAAGATGCTCGACCGGCCGGAGGTGCTGTCGGCCGTGCGGCGGAAGTTGGAAGACGACGACGCGGCGGTTCGCAAGGTGGCGTTCCTGCTGTCCGTCGAAGCCCGCCCGCAACTCGCCACCTTCCTCCGCAGCCGCGACGAAGACCTTCACCGCCAACTCAACGAACTCGAGAAGAGCGACAAGAAGCAGCCGGCCGCGAGCGACAAGGCGAAGGACAAGTTCGACGACAGTAGAGTCGCTGCGCGAAAGGCGATCCGGCGGTGTGGGTGGAGTTCTCCCCTCCCGCGGGCGGGTCACCCGAACATGCGGTTGTGCAGTCC